>JBDTWG010000297.1:0-4917 GCA_040006855.1 Nitrospira sp. | reverse complement strand
CCACGGTCCGGATGCCTTCGGGGGGCTCATCACCTCCCATTGCACGAACGAAGACCTGTACGTATTCCAAAAGTTCATGCGCCAGGTGATCGGGACCAATCACATCGACAGCAGCGCGCGATACGGACACATGAGTGGCGTGCAGGCCCTGCGCCGGGTTCAAGGCACGCACCGCTGGACCATTGCCTTTGAGGATATCGTCGCCGCCGACGCCCTACTCCTAGTCGGCACCAATATCACCGAGACCAGCCCGATCACCGGCCTCAAGGTCAAGGAAGCCGTCAAAAAGCGGCAGGCGACACTCGTCACGATGGAAACGCTGCAACCGGCTATCGATACGCTGAGCAATATCGTCAACTTGGCCGCCCAGCATTTCCCTACCTACCCCATGCAGTTCGGGAATACCGTCATTGGATTGATCAAAGCAGTCCTCGAACAGAATCTGGTCGATGCCACCACGGCCCAGCAGGCGCCGGCATTCGTGCAACGACTTACCGCCGCCCTGCAGAGCATCTCCTGGGACGCCTTGGAAGCGGCCACCGGTCAGACACGATCCCAGTGGACAGAGACCGCACAGACATTGGCCGGAGCGAAGCGGTTGGTCATCCTGGTTGGAAATGGCGTACTGCGTCAGCCGGGCGGACAGGATACCCTCACGAATCTCCTGGATCTGCTGATCCTGCTGGGCAAACTCGACAAACCAGGGTGCGGGCTCGGGCCGCTCGCTGAGGAGAACAACGATCAGGGTGCCGTTGAAATGGGCGCTGTGGCCGAATTTTTCCCAGGCCCTGCCCCTCTCAATGACCAAGCCGTCCGCGAACGCATCGCGGCAGTGTGGCGAGAAGAATTACCTCGCACCCCCGGTGCCTCACTGACCGATATGCTCGCCGCTGCCAACAGGGGCACGCTCAAAGCGTTGTTTGTCGTCGGGGAAAACCCGGTCGGCACGCTGCCTGACGCGGCCCAAGCCAAAGAAGCCCTGGCGAAGCTGGACCTGTTGGTCTGCCAGGAATTGTTCCTCACCGAAACTGCGGCGATGGCCCATGTGGTACTGCCAGCCTCTTCGTACATGGAGAAACACGGTACCTTCACGAACTCCGAAGGGCATGTCCAGGCCGTTCGCCAGGCGATCGATCCGGTGGGCGACAGCCGTCCCGATTGGGAGATGTTCTCGGCCATCTCGGTGCTGATGGGTTCGCCTCTCGAATACGGAGACGCACGGGAAATCCTGAAAGAGATTCGGAGTGTCATCCCTGGTTATGGCCTGCTGGGACCGACGCCGACGACACCCAAAGTGGATCAGACGATATTGACCCGCTATCTGACTGAAGGGTTTGCAGCCGATGTGACGGCACGTTATACCCTCGCATCAACGCATTCGGCAGGCGACAATCAATTCACCCTCATGTTCGTCCAGACACTGTTTCACTCCGGCAAGTTATCGACTCGCTCCAAGGGACTCCTCCAGTTGCAGCAAGAGGGGTTTCTGTCGATCAATCCGGACGATGCTACCAGGCTGGGATTGACGGACGGAGGACAGGTTCGGATTTCGAACCCACGTGCGACCGTGACCACGACCGTAAAGGTGCGCGCGCGTGTGCCCGTCGGCCTGCTCTGGTTCCCGGAGCACTTCGATGGCGAGGCCAAACAGCTCGCCGACTGGACGATTGATCCCCAGACTCAAATCCCCTATTTTAAGCTCGCGCGCGTGTCTCTCGCGAAGGTCTCGTAGGACGGGACGAGGAGTATTGTCGTTATGGAAATTGGATTGCGACTGGCGGTGTCGTTGGCTCAAATCGCCGCAGTGATGGGGGTAGTGATGCTGACCGTCATGGTCCTCACCCTCGCCGAGCGGAAAGTTCTCGGCTGGATGCAGGATCGCATGGGCCCGATGGAAGTCGGCCCCTATGGTGTCCTGCAACCGATCGCGGACGGCTTAAAACTTTTTTTTAAGGAAGACATTATTCCGGCAGGCGCCAACAAGTTTCTTTTCACCCTCGCGCCGATTCTGGCTCTGGTACCGGCGTTGATCGGCTTTGCGGTGATCCCTTTCGGTCCCAGCATGACCATCGAACTGTTCGGCATGCAGATCAAGCCGTTCGTCATCAGCGACATCAACATCGGCATCCTCTACATTCTGGCCTTCGCCTCCATCGGCGCCTACGGGATCATCCTGGGCGGCTGGTCCTCGAACAGCAAGTACTCCCTCCTCGGCGGACTCCGTTCCGCCGCGCAGGTGATCAGCTATGAATTGAACGTCGGACTCGCGATCGTGGGCGTCATTCTACTCTCCGGCTCGCTGAGCCTCGTGAAAATCACGGAGGCGCAGGCCGGCGGGTTCTGGAACTGGTTCGTCATCGCCATGCCGTTCCCGCAGATCTTCGCCTTCGTGGTCTACGTCATCTCCGCGGTGGCGGAAACCAACCGTGTCCCGTTCGACCTGCCCGAAGCGGAGAGCGAGCTGGTGGCAGGGTTCTTCACCGAATACAGCGGCATGCGCTTCGCCTTTTTCTTCATCGCGGAATACGCCAACATGATTTTGGTCTCTTGCGTGGCCGCCGCGCTGTTCCTCGGCGGGTGGAACGCTCCCTATCCCGGCACCATCCTCGAGCACATCGGTCTGGAGCGCATCGCCTGGATGGAAAACGTCGTCTGGTTTGCCGTGAAGGTGTACTTCTTTCTGTTCCTGTTTTTCTGGTTGCGCGCGACACTGCCGCGCTTGCGATATGACCAATTGATGCGGTTCGGCTGGAAGGTGATGTTGCCCATCGCGTTGGGGAACATCGTGCTGACGGCCATTGCAGCCTATTTCTTTCCTCGGTAACGGAGTGGCATGAACGTCGCCGTCTCGACACAACCGAAGCGAAAACTGTCTCTCAGCGATTGGCTGAAGACGTTAACGTTTTACGAACTCCTCGTGGGCATGAAAGCCACGCTCACGCACTTGCTCAACTACAAACCGATCACCCTACAGTACCCGCACGAGAAGCGCATTTTGCCGGATAACTATCGCGGCATGCTCGCCTTGCTGCGGTACGACGATGGCACCGAGAAGTGTGTAGGCTGCGATCTCTGCGAGGCCGCCTGCCCCTCGCGCGTGATTCAAGTCGTCAGCGCTGAAGTCCCAGGGGAGCCCACGAAGCGGTACTCCAAAGAATATTACATGGATATGACCCGCTGTCTCTTCTGTGGCCTCTGCGTGGATGCCTGCCCCGTGGATGCCTTAGGAATGACGCGCGAATTTGAATGGGCCGTCTACGACAAGCGCCAGCTCCACCTCAATAAGCAACAGCTGCTCGCGATCGGTGACCGTTCCTTTCCCGTTCGGGAAAAACCCCTTGAGCTGCAGCACCCGAATGTGGCGTTTTTCAACGTCGCATTCAAGAATCTCCCGCAAAAGGAGAACTAAATCGCCCGCCTCGCCCTCCGTGATGGCCCCCGCACAGAGAGGAGCGAGTCGCAGCAGGCTGTCACCGGACAGTGTGCAAGACAGCAGGGAGCAAGAGAGTTCGGCCTGATTCGGGATACTCGACAGAAACATGGACCATATTTTTTTCTTCTACTTCGCCGGCGTGATCGCAGCCACCTCGCTCTTGGTGGTGGCACTGCGACATCCCGTCTACAGCGCGCTGGCCCTGCTGATCATGTTCTTTCATGTCGCGGGCCTGTACGTCACCCTGCACGCGGAATTCTTGGCCGCGGTCCAGATCGTCGTGTATGCCGGTGCGATCCTGGTACTGTATCTCTTCGTGGTCATGCTGCTGAATGTGAAGACCGAGGAACGCTATCACAACCAACTGCCGGTAGCAGGGCTACTCGGAGTGGTGTTGTCTACGGAGGTGATTCTGCTCCTCATTCAGTCCCGCACAGCGACGTCCGTGGCAGCATCTCCGGCTGATCCGGTCACCGCAGCCGGCAATACCGAAACGATCGGCGAGGTCCTTTATTCAACCTACTTGTTTCCGTTCGAAGTCGCCTCCCTCATTCTGCTCGTCGCGATGATCGGGGCCATTATTCTGGCAAAAAAAGACATCGGTGAGAGTGCTCCATAACAATCGGTGAGGCCATGGCAGTCCCTTTATCCTACTACTTGATCTTGAGCGGATTCGTGTTTCTCACCGGCGTAGTCGGGGTGTTGATTCGCCGCAACATCATTGTGATCCTCCTGTCGGTCGAATTGATGTTGAACGCGACGAATATCAACTTTGTGGCATTCTCCGAGTATTTCCACAATGTCGCTGGGCAGGTGTTCGTGTTTTTCGCCTTGACCGTGGCAGCGGCTGAAGTCGCCGTGGGCTTAGCCATCATTATTGCTCTTCACCGGGCAAACTCGTCGATCTACGTCGACGATCTCAATCTGTTGAAACGATAGTCCGACGTATTGCCCATGCTCTATACGCTGATTCCATTTCTCCCATTGTTTGCCTTCTTGATCGTGGGCATCGGTGAGCAATGGATCAAGGACCGCGCGCACCTGGTGGCTGTCCCAGCCATGGTGGGCTCATTTGTGCTCTCGCTATTGGCGCTGTACGACGTCGCGACAGGGCATCTTGTGAACGTGCCCCTCTATACCTGGCTGACCTCGGGAAACCTGGACATTCATATCGGGATTTCCATCGACCGGCTGACCGCCGTCATGCTGGTGCTGGTCACCACCGTCAGCACCCTGGTGCACATCTACACGATCGGCTATATGCAGGGAGAACCAGGATACGCCCGTTTCTTCGCCTATATCGCCCTGTTCACCTTTTCCATGCTGATGCTGGTCATGGCGGACAATCTGCTGCAACTGTTCGTCTTCTGGGAAGCGGTCGGGCTCTGTTCCTACCTGCTGATCGGGCATTGGTATGAGCGACCGAGCGCCTGCGCCGCCGCCACGAAAGCCTTCTTGGTCAACCGCGTGGGTGACTTCGGCTT
>JBDTWG010000296.1:0-4930 GCA_040006855.1 Nitrospira sp. | reverse complement strand
CCCATTTCCTCTTGAATAGACGATCGGCTGCAACCCGCGCCCTCACTTGATTCTTTCCATATTGACCGAGTTTTGACCGAAGCGTAGACTGTATCTCGGACTCAGTGCCACCCTTCATGTAGGTGGTCGCATGGTCTTCCGTGGCGAATATGGCCGCCGTTCTGACCAAGCCAGTCTTATCTCTTCTACCTTCACATTTCCGATGTCTCAGCGCCTGCTCGAGCAGGACCCACATGGGATTTCCTCCTATGCCGTAGTACAGCAGAACCGTCCCGCTAACAGTCATATGTGCACGCATCCATGCGTCAGGGATGGACTTGTCATGCAGGACAATCATCCCCAGTACGCGCTCCCACGATCCACATATCACCGCTGTCTAGTCCACCCTACTCTTCAGGAGGACACCTCTATGAGAAGACGACAGGAAGGCTGTGTTCATCGGACTCAGGCGCGACGGCACCCTGCCTGTTTGCCACGCGCCGAACTACCCGAGGCAGGGAGGAGGGCGCCATGGGACGGAAATTTGACCACGTTGATGTAATGGCGGCGATTGGATTGATCGCCACGTTGTTTGGAGGATATCTGCTCGTCACTGCCGCCGACGGATTCTGGCAGGCACCTTCATCCCCCACCATGACCACTGCCATAGTCAGTAATGGCCCATCCACCGGCATGGAGTACTTACAACCGGTACTGGGGCAGGCCATTCTTCAAGATATTCTGCTCGACCGTCATGCCGGTGCAGCCGTATCAACCTCCGCGATGGAATTGAATCGCGCCGTCAGTGAGTATCAACGAATATCTACCACCCTCTTGAGTCCGCTGGTATTGGCGGAATTGGCGGCGTTCGGCCAGGAAGCCGACCATCGTGCACGCATGCAGTTCGTGATGGGTAAGGCCGTCGTCAATCAGACTCGCCGCGGCATCATCAGCGGGATCCTCTCGGCCGATCAATATACGAGCGACTTCAACACCAACCTGGTTCGGACAGCTGAGCTGGCAGGCCAACGCATGCATGATCAGTTCGACGCGACCCGACAGGCGGCGCTCGGTCGATCGATCATCGAGGCAATCCAGGAAGAAGATCGATTAGCGACGACGACGCAGGAGCGGATCGGCCGGGCGGTCATGCAGGTCACCCAGGCGCAGGAGTCCTATGGAGAAGCCAAAGCCACACAGCAGACTCAACTCGCAAGCGCGGCCATCGCGGCGGTGCGAAGCAATGCCTTGATGGAGCGGCTGGCCCTGTTGGAGGAGATGCCGAGTGAACGGAGCGTGGTTGCGCATCATACGAGCGCTTCCGCGGATGTCTCTCGTGGGTCATTGATCCTCGCTTGCCTGGGACTGATCGCCCTTTTCGTCGGCGGCCTGGCGTTTGGTACCAGAAAGAGCGACGTCGAGAGTATTCCGATTTGGAAACTCGAAACACTCTTGCAGCTGCATCGTTCCAGCAGATAACCGTCCACCAGGGGGATCGAGCCGGCGACTCCCGGGGTGTCAGAGGAGGTCGACAATGTCTTGGGAAAACTGGGCCGTAACTATCGGGCTCGGTGCGCTACTCATGATGTTCTTCATGCTGATGGAGTTATTCTTTGCGAGCGGACGGAATCCGATGGACCATTCGCATCGGCAATAAGGCGAGTGGCAACGTGGTTCTTCGCGACTCAGGGGCGGGGTTTTAGTTCAGGCAGGACCACAGTCCGGGAAGCATGACCTTAGCCATGGATTTGAGTTCAGATTCCGATTGCGGTGGAACGCCGGAAAGAGCAATCCCAAAATCTTTGCCCTTAGCCCAGCGTACTGTGCCCCGGCGGATTAACATTGGAATATCGGGAGTGGGTTGAATCACAATCACGACCAATTCCATCCCCACACTGACCAGCTCTTGGCCTCGAATACGACCTCCTGAGGGAGTGATGTTCTCGGTCAGGCCGATCGTCTGAAAGGTCCCATTGGAATAATAAATCGGACATTGAGCCGGAATGCGGCGAGCTTCACGTTCACGATAGGCGGCATTCATCTTGAAAGGGTTCCTTTCATCAGGCGACGAAGGCCCGGCGCCCGCATCAATATCAAACCAGGGGCAGGGTAGGAAGATCTATACTGCCACAACACTACCGTAGCGGCCATCATTCCTCCCAGCGTATCGTTCAGCAAGTCGTGTAGCGACGTTTCGCGACCGGGCGCAGAGCCCTGCGCCACCTCCGTCCACAACCCGAATACCGTCGTGAGCAAGGTGCCACACAGGATGGCATATGAGAGGGGCCAGCCGCGCCAGCGAAAACCCTGAATGAGCAGCCAGGCCAGAAAGCCATAGGCTGGCACATGGGCGGAATCTCGCCAACTCTCCGGCACGAATGAGATGAGCGTACCGGTGAAGCCGATGCCTGGCGAGGCGACAGCGACGCCCGCCAGAAAAAACATATAACCCAAAATGACGGCGGCAATGAGAACCATGTGCAGGAATCCTTTCGATGGGCTCACATGACCCTGCGCAGAGTACTGCAGTAGGTGCCTGAGACACCATTCGTCATTGGGCCCAGAGGCTAGTGCTTTCGAGGGGCGCACAACGCTGCAAGTTGGAATCGGTACTGAAGGAGAATCGCGGGCAGGTAATGGGGGCTAGGTCTTTTTTTCAGGCTTCTGGTGGTGCCACTGTTCTGGAGTTGTCGAACAAGCCTGATAGGCCTGGCCAAATCCCAGGACTAGATGGGCCTCGCTCATCCGCAGTTCCCACAAAGCAAAGTCCCCGAACCCGAACATCATTCGCGATTGAGGAAACTTCACCAGATACCGCTGCTTCACACTTTCATACGACGCATCGGTGGGTGATAGCGTCACGGCATCACCCTGCAAGTTGATGCGTTGCAGGGCCAAAGGATTTTTACCCGGCTTGTCTGGCTCGGTAATAAATAGACTGACTCGGGAGTCTGCCAACAAATGCTGTGTGTGCAACGCCAATCGGCTCAGGTGAAGATACACGCGGGACCAGTCGTACCCGATTACATAGGGGACATGAGAGCCGAACGGATGTCCGTCTCGCAGGGTCAACAGGACGCCTGTGCGTACCTCATCCATCAACCTTCCCCAAGCCGCCTGAACCTCTTCGTTCGATATTGCATCCGGCATTGACATCGGCAGACCTCCACATCAACGCATTGTAGCGGCCTCTCTGGAATTGTCCAGACATCGCGCATTGCCGGTCGGCCTGTATTCAATTCCTCCGTCAGGGCACATCTCCCTTTGCGTCGAGAAGAGCGACAGGGTAACATGGGCCACGGTCGAACATCTGGGAAGAGTGAAGACTGAAAGGGAGACACACCATGAGACAACTGCGGCGGGGATTGTTACTGGTCGGCCTCTGTATCGTGATGGGGTGGAGCGGTTGTGGCGGAAAGCAAGCGGAGATCAAAGAAGACCGGCTTACCGTCGGGCGTGTGCAAGGCGAAGTGAAAGTCGGGATGTCTGCCGCACAGGTGGCGGAATTGCTGGGATCGCCGAATATCGTGACCACGGACGATAAGCGTCGTGAAGTCTGGATTTACGACAAAGTGTCGACCGATCGTGTCGATACCGCGAGTTCCTCCTATGCCGGACTGATCATTCTGGGGACCAACTCCAGTGACCGCTCCAGCTCGCAGCGGCAGCGCACTCTCACCATCATCATCAAATACGATGAAGATAAAAAGGTTCGGGACTTTGCCTACAACTCCACTCAATTCTGATATGCCAAGTCGGCTCACGCCTCGTCTTTTCGCTGGTATCTTAATGGTTGTGGCCCTGCCGGTGCTGGTCAGCGGCTGCGTGCGACAGCAGACACAGCCGGCGGAGCTCTTCCAGCTCTCGCCGGAGAGTAACGCCAACCGGGCAATGCAGACTCGTTTTTACGAGACGACGAACGATAATGAGCTACTATCCGCTTCAGCCGCTGCCTTGCAGGATCTCGGGTTTCAAGTCGAAGAGAGCGTGCGGGAGGTGGGTTTTCTGCGGGCCGCCAAAGAACGCAGCGCGCGTGAATATGGCCAATACCTCAACCAGTTTTTCGTCTGGCTCCTTTCGCTCGGTCACGTCATCATGCCGGTCGACTTGCATCAGAAGGTGGCCGCCACCATCGTGACGCGCCCACTGAACCCGGATGGTTCTCGGCAAGAAGTTCGGATCATGTTTTACCGGGTCTTGTGGAAGGGGGAGGGACAAGCCGACCGTAATTATATCCCTCCCGGTGAGCAGAAAATGGAGATGATCCGCGATCCGGAAATTTATCAGCAATTTTTCGCGAAGCTCTCCAAGGCCGTATTCTTGGAACCGCACACGATTTAACTGCGAGGACTCATGAGCTGGATACGAAGGCTAGGGGCAGGGGTGATAGTGACGGGATGTCTGATGCTGTACGGTTGTACGGCGCCGGAACCGCGCAAGGAACTCTTCGCACCGAACGACGCGCAAATGAAAATCCGCAGCGCACAATCCCGCACGTTCGAGGTGAAGGATCGTATGGTGGCCCTGCGCGGGGTCATTGCGGCGTTGCAAGACTTGGGGTTTATCATTGAACGCGCAAATGAGCCGTTAGGCTTAGTCACGGCGGCGAGGTTCGCTGAGCCGAATTACTATGACGTGCTCGGCGTGACGGTCACGGTGCGGCCGCAAGACGACGGGAAGACCATGATCCGAGCCAATGCCATTTATAACAACAAGCCGATCGAGGACCCCAAGGTGTATCAGAATTTCTTTGCAGCGGTGGAACGCTCGCTCTTTCTGACGAAGGACTAAGCATGAGCACCACATCTGGCGGCGCGGCCTATCGGCAGACCTTAAGGTGGATCGCCTGCCTTCTACTGCTCGCCGGGATGATAACCGGATGCTCGCCCTATGAATGGCGGCATGAGAACCAATGGGAGTCGCGCGATCAAATCTGGTTGTCCGAAGCCAG
>JBDTWG010000295.1:0-4933 GCA_040006855.1 Nitrospira sp. | reverse complement strand
CCCACCAAGAGGAGTGAGACTTCGAACGACCCCAGGATGGGCAAACCAGAGCCGAGGCCTTCACCCGTTTAGTTGGATCACAACGGAACCAGTCCCTTTGTTATGATCCAACGAAGAGCATAGGTACGTGATAATCATGTTGTCTTGCGAGAATGTCCTCGAACCTGAACGGACTGATGGCTTTACTGTCGGCCCATCTTCTCCCAGTCCGACAAAAACTTCTTCAAGCCCATATCTGTCAGCGGATGCTTCGCCAGTTGCTCAAAAATGGAATAGGGCATCGTGCAAATATGGCCTCCCGCCAGAGCGGCTTCGACGACTTGTTGCGGAGTCCGCACACTCGCCACGAGCACCTGCGTACTGAACTGATAGTTGTCGTAGATTGCGACAATCTGTCGGATCAGTGTCATGCCGTCTGAACTGACGTCGTCCAAGCGACCGATAAACGGAGAGACGCACCAGGCCCCGGCCTTCGCGGCGAGCAGGGCTTGGGTGGGGGAAAAACACAGAGTGACATTGACTCGAATCCCTTCCGCGGCCAGTACCTTCGTTGCCCGCAGGCCCTCCAAGATGAGCGGAACCTTCACGACAATGTTGGAGTGAATTTTTGCCAGCTCACGGCTTTCTTTGATTATGGCGTCGGATTCGGTTTCCAGAACTTCCGCACTGATAGGGCCATCTATCAGATGACAGATCTCCAGCAGCATTTCTCTAAAATTTCGCCCTTCTCTTGCCACGAGGGAAGGGTTCGTCGTGACCCCGTCGATCAGACCAAGGTTCGCTCCCTCTTGAATCTCCTTCATATTCGCCGTATCGAGATAGAGTTCCATCACCAGTGCCTTTCAAGTTTGGTTTAAAGCGGGTCAACTAACACAAAAACCTGCCACATGGATCGCGGGCTCAGCCGTGGCTCTTACGACCGTCGTTCCTACGACTCACCTTTTGTCTGTCATTCCGGGAAACTTAGTGTGCTTGGTCCGAAGGGACAGGCGTACTGGGCAAAGCCCCTGTTACTACGTCATCAAGGTAAATCCGTACTTGTTCCGTGCAGCGCATTGCCGGGGCTTTTCCCAGGTGCGCTTATCGAGGCTATGTGGTCAGATCCCGTACAAGCTGGCATGCCTAGCCATTCGACCCCGGTCATAGGTGGTCAACCGCGTGCTGGCACAGCCGGTCTTGGATGAAAATTAGGAGGATCATTGATTTTATGAAGCCCAGGCATTATTTGAGTTTCTCGACCGTTTTCTTCCGCGGGAACTGGCGCGTCCTCGTCCTGCTGTTCAGTGTGGTTCCGTCGGCGCTCTCAGCGGGAGAATCCCTGGGGCCGGAGGACACGTTGCGAGTCATTGTCGAGGCCAATGCGGCACGCGACCTCCCGACCATGTCGAAATACATGTCCCACGATGCTGATGCGGTGGGCTACACCATCGACGGGCATAAGTATGTCGGCTGGCCGGCTCTTGAGGCCGACATGCGGAGCGAATTTGGTGCGGTCCACAAACTAGAGTTGCCGATCGCATACCTGCAAATCTGGCAGAAGGGCGACGTGGCGTGGTTTGCGATGGAACTGGACTATATCCGGCACCTCAGCGCCGAGGATCACAGCCAGCGCGTGGTGCTTCCACTGCGAGAGACCGGCGTCCTAGAACAGCGAGAAGGTCGCTGGATTCTCGTATCGTGGCACGAATCCGTACGGCAACCAGATACCGGTCTCGGCAGCCGCCTGCCCCACCAGACAACGCTCCGCCATCTCACCGGTGGCGTGCATACAGAGGGGACCACTGCCATCGATTTAAGCGGGCAGTGGGACATCACGGAGGTTGAGGACAACAAACAGTATATCGCCACGCTCGACGCGCAGGGTAATGGCTCGTACACCTGGCAGGGAGGGCAGATCATCACCACGCAGTACCAGGATCGGCGCTGGCAGGGGACCTGGACGCAACCAGGGAATGACCGGGAAGGCGCTTTTGAGGTCGTGCTCTCGGAAGATGGAACGGAGGCGAAGGGCATCTGGTGGTACGAGCGGGTCGGAACGAAGGACCATATTCCGCCTCGACAGCATGGCGGGAGTTATGTCTGGAAACGGGTGGTCCCTCCAACAACGTCTCAATGAGTACCCATGCCGTCGTGTCGTTGGAGGGTGTATTCCCTAGGGTGTTTCCGAGTATCGAAAAGCCATTTAAGTGATAGTGTCTGTGCTGGAGGACACAAGTATGAGCACGGTACTCTTAATCATCTTAGTATTGTTGCTAGTCGGGGCGCTTCCGACCTGGCCGTACAGTAGCGGATGGGGCTACTACCCCTCTGGAGGCGTGGGCCTCATTCTGCTCATCATCCTGATCCTTGCCCTAACTGGCAGAATGTAGAGCTCGTGACATCGCGTATGCCTACTGGACCGTCGAGGCCTAGCGCAGCAGCATCTCATGTGTGATCAAACATTCAACAAATTTTAAGGAGACCTGTATGAAAGGCTTTTGTTTGCCAGCAGGCATGCTTCACCCCGTTATCCTCTTGCTCGGCGCCGCCCTCATTTTCATGACCACCTATGCCTCGGTTGACGCGGGGATGGCAGGGACCCATTTCGTTACGCCGGCGGCGGGGATGGAACTCGCGCCCAATGCGGCTGTGCAGCGTATCAAGGATGCCGCACCCGCGGCAGATGATACGGGACGGAATGAACGGGATCGGGACGGCCAGACCATGACGCCGATGGATCAGTCCAACGACCCTGACGACGTCAAGGTCACGCGGGAGATTCGACAGGCGTTGGTGGCCGATGACGCGCTGTCTACGACGGCAAAGAATATTAAGATCATCACGGTGCACGGGAAGGTGATCTTGCGAGGGCCTGTCACCACCGTCCAGGAGAAGGCAAAAATCCAAAAGACGGCTCAACACTTCACCAAACAGCTCGTTGATAATCAATTAGAAGTGGCTCCACGCCACTGATCTTCTCACTCGTCTTAACGGAGGTGCTTATGTCCAAAGCAGTATTCGGAATCGCGACTACCTATGCTCAAGCGGAAACCATTGTCGATAGCCTCAAAATAGCGGGATTTTCAAATAATGACATTTCCGTTCTCCTCCCCGACAAAGATGGCACGCGTGACTTTGCCCATGAGAAGAACACCAAAGCACCTGAAGGTGCCGCGGCCGGTGCGGGCACGGGCGGGGTCGTCGGAGGCGTATTGGGCTGGCTTGTCGGGATTGGGTCGTTAGCCATTCCCGGCGTGGGCCCCTTCGTCGCGGCAGGCCCGATTATGGCGGCCTTGAGCGGCGCCGCCGTAGGTTCCGCCGTCGGCGGGCTCACAGGTGCGCTGGTGGGATTAGGGATTCCCGAGTTCGAGGCCAAGCGTTACGAAGGAAAATTGAAGCAAGGTAACATCCTCATCTCGGTGCACTCAGAAGATTCCAAGGAAACGGACCGAGCCGAGCAGATACTCAAGAACGCCAACGCCCAGGACGTTTCTTCCGCGACCGAGAGCGGCGTCAAATAGAGCGATGGAGGCCAGGTGCCTCACCTCCTGGCCTCGCCACGCACTGGGAGGCGCGTCTGCCCTTGTGTATCGCCCGGATATCACTTTACATGTTCATATCTACTGGAGGGTCGTTCAATGTTCTAAATGCGCAGTGTTGTGCAGTGGGCCGTCATCTCGGGCGTCGTGTTGGGATCAACCTGGCTGAGTTTTGCACAATCGGGGGCCCCGGTGCAGGAGCAGCCAAGGGACGTGGGACCTCGCACGCTCGAGGGAGACCGTGCCATCCAGGAACGAGACCAAGTGGAACGCGATCGCGCGCTCGCGCGGGACCGCGCCGGAGATCGGACGGTTCTTCAAGAGCGCGTGGTCGAACGACGACGCGAAGGCGAGCTCTAACTATCAGGGTTTGGCGGATTCACCGGGGCCATAACTTCTCGGGGGTGGAGGGATGAGGGTCGCTCGGCGGGCAGCAGTTCGGTGGACTTGATCTGAAGAACTCTGGCGTCTACGGGGTCAAGATTGGTTGTCTTCACCCGGGACGTGGAAATGGCACCTACGACTTCAAGGATGGTCGTTTTCGCACCGACCTGCTTTCCGCTCATCGCTGGACCGGTGCGTGGGCTCAGCGCGCTAATGGTCGAGAGGGGGGATTCGAATTTTGCTGTGACCGGATTATTCGCAAGGAGACGGTCGATGGTGGTATACGCGCATCGAGGGCGACGATTCGCCGCAAAAACTCGGCGGTCGGTTTCATATGATGAAGGTGCAATCGACAGTGCATACTCAGCGTCTCTTGCAGGATCAATTTCCTCAGTAGCCGCGGTCGGGATGTCGCGGTTTTCGTCACGGTTAGGCAGCGCTGCGCTGTGACACGCTCGATCTCGCTGAGTGCAGAAGTTATTGATAACTGTAGGCCTACAGCGGCATAGCGTGTCTTGCCGTTGCATGTCGTTCGCGACGGAATCGTTTTCCTAATCCGCAGGTCGGTGGTTCGACTCCACTCGCCGGTTTCTTTTTCAACGACTTCCAAATTTTCCGTTGGTGCAGTCAGCCGTTGTGCTGAAATTGTGCTAAAGGTTCTGCTTGGGTCCAAGACCTCCAACTCCTCCCACAAAATCACCGGTACGCGATGAGCATAGCCTTGGGTCAGATTCAGCGATGTGTGCTCAGGCAGGGGTGGACTTTGTCCAAACCCGCTCGTCCTAGGACCAACAGCGTCGAAGGAGTACTCTCAGATCGTGGAAATGGAGATCCACGATCTGAGCCGCCATCAGAGTGCTGTATCGTTCCGTCGGCGAAGGCACTGTACTGTAACTCCGGCCTCGCATGCCTATGTTTTTCCATCCTTGGGGTCGGTTACCTTTTGGCCCTTCATGGCATGAAGGGTGCCTGCTATCAGATGCTGAACCAAATTGTAAAAGATGATGGGGACCATGACGCGGGGGTAGGAG
>JBDTWG010000294.1:0-4936 GCA_040006855.1 Nitrospira sp. | reverse complement strand
GCTTTACCGTGGGCCAAGCCGTCTCCTTCGCCGTGACCCACTTCCGCATCCTGCCTCAAGAAGGCATGGCCACAACGGTCGGGGCAGAAACGGGTAGGCCCATCACTGGTCCGCTGACGCCCTGACAGACGGATACGCGAATATTCTCCCAGACAAATCCCCATCACCGCCATGCCCAGGATCTTGTCATCAGGCATCCGGCCAACTCTGTCCCTTCTCCACCCCTGTCCGGATCTCCATCGATTCCACTATCCCTGCCCAGCCGGCTGCTTCACCGCTGCCGAGCAACAATAGAGGAGCTGCGAGGGGGCCGAGCAGACTCAGCCGATTCACAAGGTACATCCGGTGTACAGCCCTACGCTCCTACGCGGTCTGGATCCACAGCAGAAAGCAGCGGCATTGGGGCAGGCATCGTTGAAAACACGACCCGTTCACAAGAGATTCTGCATTCTCGCAGCGGGCGAGTTGCTGATCACCTCGGTCTGCCCTATCGCGCAAGCGTCGGCGACAGTTACTCATTGCCCACTTTATTCGCACCGTCGTGGATTTCCCCACTGAAAGCTCTGAATCCTCCACTGGCCGTCTTCCTGTACCAGAGTGTAGTTGGCATCACTCGCGAATGGGCTATACCCCGTGAGCACACCACTGATGGCCGCAGTAGTACCGTCAATGGCTCGCGAGGCAAACGACGTGTCTCTCGTTTCCATGACAACGCTATTTGCCTGAATCAACGCGACAAATTCCTGAAACGGCAGCCTCTCCTTGGCCATCGAGGACAAATAGTTGTAGGCCTGCGGGTATCGCCCGTCATCGATGGCTTCAAGCTGCGCGCGAATCACTCGCACGGGCTCATATGTTCGCTCCCACCAATAGGAGCCGAGCCCTGCGATCATCAACAAGATGACCATTATTCTGCGCATGGGGGTTCTCATCATGTGGCCTCACGAAAAGCGTCCACCGGCTCAGAAGTCCCTTTGGGCGGATCGAGAGCCGCACGTGACATCCGAACAGGTTCAGATGGTATTGGGGTGCCGTGCCGTGAGATCAGAAATGCGGGGGGAAGAGACTAGATGCGGTAGACGGACACCACTTGGTGCGGTCGGAGTGCCGCACGCGCGTGCAACATAATACAGGTTGATGGGCAGACGCCCATGGTTGAGAAGAAGCACGTCGTGGCAGTGACTAGGGCCGTGACCCAACGAATCGCCCGTTCTTCGAGGAGTGACCCATCGGACTTGAGAGTAGAGGCTATCTCGGAGAGTGCGGCTTCATCCTGCGTGCCCGTCTCCGGCAAGAGGTTCACCTCTTCCGCAAACGCCAGACTGCCGAACACGAGCCAGACGGAAAGCAGTCCCAAGATAACCCATGAGAAGCATCGCCTTCGACGTGGCATCATAAGCACGCCCTCATGCGCAGCCTGTGGGAGGTCGAATCTTTCGTCCCGAGATACCATAATACTTTCTCTGCCTTGCCCCATGCTTCAAAACACACATGAAACGCTAGCTCGACCCTTCACAGTGTGTATGCAGGGCCACGCGCCATGAATGGCCCCACTGACTCGATTCTCATTCATACAACTCGTCCTGAACTCCGACCAGCCACATTCAATCACCAGCAATAACCAGGATGTGCTGATTCTCAAGGCTGGCACCGCCTGGGACATCACCATCCTGCCATGGATGCACGGGGGGTCAAAACCCGAGCCAGCCGCAAGCTTACTGCGGTCCGAGGCACGCAATGGGCTAACGCCGACGAGCCCTATAGAAACGCCGGCCACAATCGCGGCAACGATAGGGATATCGGCCAATCAGTCGGTTCAATAAATCCCAAATGCCATGCCGAGGCACCCGATACAGACGAAGCAAGCATGGGCAAGCTTGAGCATTTCGTGTCACAGGATCTTGACGAATTTCACTCCGTCCTTCCGGCCTAACATGCCAAGAAACGCGACCAGAGAGGCGAGCGTGATGGCGACGCGCCCTCGTGCGACGGGCACTATCAACGGAAGGCTAGTACCGGAATTCTCGTTCGGCATCGGACTCTCTGCGGGATGCCTGATTCGGAACAGTGGTCGTTGCCGGTACGCTGAATGGGGAATCGTCTAGGGTGTGAGCCCTCTGTACAGCGGTCTCCGAATAGTCACGGATAAGCACATTCAACATGTATGCCTCCGGCGGTAATGAGCGACTTCTACGAAGTTTATTCTCTCGACATAGAGGACGACCCAACCGTCTCCTTTGACCTCCAGTATAGGATAAGAAGCGTTATCCCCTGTACTTCCAGACCACTGAGCACCGATTGCTGGATGGATTGCCCCACCCGCCTTCTCCTCGCTTGTATGGCGTTCCACACGGTGCCCAGATTTCCACTGCGCCTAGCAATTAGAAAGGGAGCGTTTTCGCACGGTGCGCTCTGTGCAAAAGCGAGACAGTGAGAAGGTGCTGGGAAGACCACGCGACAACTTGGCAAGCATCGGGAGAACGTTGCGGCGAGGTGAAGGAATTCTCTTATCCAGAAATCGGATTGATGAGAGATTCCGTCTTACCGCAAAGCTCTCGGACAATTTCAACGGTTTTAGGACTATGATTGCAAACCTCTTGCGGTGCGACTTCATTGCTGCGTCGACCTTGAAGGAGCCCTTTTGGATCGTTGTTTGCCCAGGCTCTCGTGAGGGCAGGTGATTTCCGCAGTTCGTACTTTTTAAGGCGAGAAACGAGAGGGGAATCGATGAGTTGCAACAATTTAGAGCCGCACATGAGCTTTGCAGATGGGACTCAGTTGGTGATCAGCACTCAACGTTCGAACGGAAGTGACTTCTCCTGTACTCTCTATAGCGCTGTCATCGAAGAGCTCAATCATGCCGACTTCCGGGTCATTTCTGATCACCTCGTTATTTCCACCTGCCTGAGCGCGCAAGAGTATCCGTACAGTTATGCGCTGTGGCTCTACCCGCGGGCCGCCGGGTCGATAAAAAACCGCCGTGCCTCATTTGTCCCGGTCCTCGATCGGGACTGGTCGTGGGAGCGATGGATGCTCCTTGCTCGCCTATTGAAGGCAACCCTCAGACTCAGAAGGGGCGACAACAGTACATGTGCATGGTCACGGATTCGCTCCTTCCAGACAGCATCGCCCTGAAGCGACCGTGCTGGAGGTGACCCATCTTGCAGTGGTGGCGACTCTGCAAGCCGAGGTAGCGCACTCGCAGGCTACGGGGATTCGCCCAGCTCGACCCCTCGAAGCTTAGCGCCAGTCGACCGCACCGAACCCGCTCTTTCCAAGCAATACATACATGAGGCTGGCGGTCCCGACCGTCTGATTCCGATACTCGATGTTGGGATAACTCGCATCACGGTGTGAGACCGCGTATCGAAGCGCCACTCCATGCCGGTCGAAGAGCCTGACCGTGAATGAAGCGTCCGCGCGCATGATGTTTTCTCTCCCTTGTGGCTCCGGAGAGAGTATCCCGGTGACATAATACTCGCGCCCTGTGACATCGAACATCGCTCGATCGCCAAGAATGAGCCGGAGTGCAAGCAGCGCCTGTGGGCTGGCGCCATAATGATAGTCTCGGTCGCCCGTACGCTGGATGCTGCCGGCTGCGCCATAGCCGGCGCCACCGAGGGCCGTGCCCTGAAGCGCGACGTCCTGCGACAGCCAGGTCTGCCAGGTAGTCCCGAGTGACAGGGCCGTGCTGGAGACACGAAAGACTTGAGGGGAAATGTAGTCGTAGCTTCCGAACAGTCCCCAGATTCCGCGCGTGGTATCATTCGGCGCATAGGTTGAGCCGATCAGAAGCCCGCGGGTATTGATGCTTTCTAAGGTATTTGCCGTCACGGCGGTGAGATGGAAGTCAAAGTAGTCAAAGGGTCTGGCATACGTATAGCCGGGCTTTCCCGGAAGCCCATAGCTGAACGTGAAATCCCCGATCGCTCCACGTTCTTTGACCGTCGATGACACATTGTTGCTGCTCGCGGTCAGCGTTCCGCCGACTTGGAGACGCATAAAGGTGGCCGGCTTATGGCTGGGATAGACTTCGTCAAACCGATTGCCGAATACGAGACGGTTGAATGCGGTGGGCGGCGAAATGATCCCCGCGGCAAGTTCCCGCAAGAACCCTGGCTTGCCCTCGTCATCGCTCTCCAATAATAGGTTGGCCATTCTGAAGAGCGGCTCACCCAGAAACGTCCCGCCGAAGGTGGTCGTAATCTGGTCATTGATGGAAGGCAGCGTTTTCTCCCCTCCAAGTTCCCAAAGCAGACTGCCGGCCTCCGTATAGAGCCATGATTCCCAGAAATTGAGGCCTGCCGATCGAGCCAACCCATAGTAAACCGTTCCACCGTAGGGATGCAGGAACTGATTCACGGAAAACTGGTCATTGTCGAGGACCCACTTCGAATCGGTCACATGGGTCCGGAACGTATTGCCCGTCGTGCGATAGTCATCCTTCGGCTCGGTGAAGTGCCGGTCATACTGATTCAGGAGCAACAGATAAACGGGGATCTCAAGCGCCGGGATCAGATAGCTCCGGCCAGGCCGCATTTCCCAGGCAAATGAAAATTGAGATCCTTCGGATGTCGATGAGGCGGCTGTCGGACCTTGCCGCGATTCAGACGCCGGTTCTTGGAATGTTCCGGGGACTTCGGGTCCCTGCATCGCCGCAGAATCTTTCTCGACGCCGTCAGAAACGGAGCCATCCGCCACATTGACGCCGGACAAGAAACAAGCTCCACCGATGATTGCGACAAGCCATCCCGCTCGAAACCATCCGATATAACAGTACGACATGGTCTTCCTGCTCTCATCAGGCCTGCGTGCGGCCCACGCACATGCGCGCAGCGCCCTGGACCCGCAGTACGTAAAAAGTGAGGTCGCGATAGAGTCTGTCTACCAGTACGGGAGGAGCGATTCTAATGCAAGAGGGCAGTTCGTCCTTGGC
>JBDTWG010000293.1:0-4942 GCA_040006855.1 Nitrospira sp. | reverse complement strand
AATTATTTTCTGGGGCGATGGATCAAACATTGCGGCTGGTTTCCCGACTATCGACAGCCGCAACTCTTTCGCAAGAGCCGTCTGCGCTATCGAGACGAACTGGTTCATGAAAGTTTTGATCTGGACGGTCGCCTCGGCTATCTGACCGCCACCGCCCTGCAGTTCCCATTTCGAGACATCGATCATTATTTGGCGAAGCAGGAACGCTATTCTGATCTGATGGCGCGGCGCATGGTCGAGCAAGGGCGCTCCTTTTCCTGGCACCAGCTGCTGTCGCATCCTTGCTTCACCTTTCTGAAGATGTATGTCGGCCGCAAGGGTTGCCTCGACGGGGTGCCGGGCCTCATTTTGTCCGGGCTCTACGCCTATTATACGTTCATTAAATATGCTCGTTTTTGGGAGCTGCAGGGCACAGCGGCGCTTGCCGAACGTCCGGCTGCTCCGGTGAAGCAAGGGCAGGGATGAAGGACATTGGAGTGGAACAGAAGCGGGGGGCGATGATCGCGGCGGTGGTCATTACGAAAGACGAACAGAACAACATCGCGGACTGTCTTGAATCAGTACGGTGGACTGACGAACTCATTGTGGTGGACGCGGAAAGCCGAGATCGGACTGTGGAACTGGCGAAGCGTTATACGCCGCGAGTGTTCGTCCGGCCATGGGCGGGGTACGGTCCTCAAAAAAACTTTGGAATCGATCAAGCCGGCGCAGACTGGATCCTCATCGTGGATGCCGATGAGCGGGTGACCGACGGCCTGCGGCGAGAAATCCAGAACCTATTGGCCACCGGGCCGCCGGCGGAGATCGGGGGCTATGAGATTCCGCGGCGGAACTTCTTTTATGGGAAATGGATTCAAGGCGGCGGCCTGTTCCCAGATTGCCAACTGCGGCTCTTCCGAAAGACGTCCGGCCGCTATGACGATGTACGGCTACACGAACACCTCACGCTCAGCGGGCGTCGGGAGCGGCTTCATGAGCCGTTCGATCACTACAGCATGCCCACCGTGAACCATCACATCCGCAAGATGATGCGGTACACCACCTTGGGCGCCGATGAAAAACTTAAACGCACCACGTCGATCAGTGGCTGGGTCATTGCGACGCACCATCTTGGCACCATGCTGAAGACCTTGTTCGTGCGTGGCGGCTATCGGGATGGCGTGCATGGCCTGGTAGTGGCGATGTTTGCCGGGCTTCATACGTTCGTCAAGTATGCCAAGGCCTGGGAGCGGTTGAACGTCAGGCGTGACGCATGACGGGGGCATGCACTTCTCGCATGGATTCGACGGAGGCGTCTTTCGCCTAATGCGTATCGGGATCGACGCGGCTTCGATCGTGGGAGACAAGGGCGGCGTCGGCTGGCATACGCATCATCTCCTGCAGGCCCTGTTGGACTTGGAAGAGGAGACCGAGTATCTCGGATATCTCAAGCCCGGTTCTCTGCGAGCAGGCCGGCTCGATGGCTGGCCGGTGAACGATCGAATGCGTTGGGTGGAGTCCCCCCGATGGCTGATGTCCTGGCGGGGAGCCTGGGATCGCCTCGATCTCTACCATGGCCCCAATTTCAAGATGCATACGACGGGACGGTCCGGCGGCATCGTCACCATTCACGATCTGTGGCTTGCTCGTCATCCTGAATATTCGCGGAAAGTGCTGGGACAGGCGGGATCGTCGCGGCGAGCGCGTGCCACGGCCTTGCGGGCACGGAAAGTCGTGACGGTTTCGGAGTTCTCCGCTCGGGAAATCGAGGCGCTGTACGGCGTTCCGCGTGAACAGGTGGTCGTCATCTATAACGGGGTTTCTGAGGAATTTGTTCCGGAGCACGATGAGCAGGTAATGGCCGACGTGCGACAACGTTGGGCGATTCCGGCAGCCGGGTTTATCCTGTTCGTCGGTGGGGCCGATCCGAGAAAAAACCATCGTGTCTTCCTGCAGGCGGTGGCGCGGTCGCGGTCGCAATTGGGAGGACGAGCTCTCGTCCTCGTCGGTGACGCGGAACATCCGCAGGGAAGCTACCGGGCCACCGCGCAGGAGCTTGGGTTAGAACAGGACGTTCGTTGTACCGGGCGTCTCGACCGCGAAGATCTTCGGCGGCTCTATTCCTGTGCTGATCTGTTTGTCTTTCCTTCACGCTATGAGGGATTCGGCATGCCGGTCCTGGAGGCGATGGCCTGTGGAGCCCCCACGATTACCGCCTCTACCTCATCCCTGCCGGAAGTGGCTGGGGAGGCGGCATTGTTGGTGGATCCCGACGATGTTGAGGCCTTGGGCAAGGCGATGGTGAGGGTGTTGTCAGACCCGGCTCTCCGACAGGGGCTGCGACAGCGTGGATTCGATCGGGCACGACTTTTTACTTGGCAGCGTGCGGCCTGGCGTACGAGCGCCCTCTATCGCGAGCTCTGCGCCTGAGGAATATCGGCGATATGCATCATAGTAATATCTTGCTCATCAAGTTGCGGCATATCGGGGATGTACTCCTTTCGACACCTGTCTTGCGCGCCTTACGAGAAGCCTATCCAGGCGCGCGACTGACCATGCTGGTCAACCGCGGGACCGAGGGGATCCTTGCGCACAATCCGGATGTAAACGAGGTGTTATGTATCGAGAAGGGGAGCTGGGATGCCCAATTGAGGTTTGTGCAATCGTTGCGGCGTCGGGCATTCGATTGCGTGATCGACCTGACTGATGGCGATCGATCGGCCGTCATCAGTCTCGCGACCGGCGCGTCCATTCGTGTGGGATTCAATGCCGAACATCGTTGGCGGGGACTCTTGTATAGCGCGGTGGCTACACCGCGTCCAACGGACCAGCATCGTGTAGAGTATGATCTCTGCGCCCTCCGGCATCTGGGCCTCGATCCGAAACCAGGCACGCCGGTTCTGCATGTATCCCAGGCGGAGGAGGTGGTGGTGGAGACGTGGCTGCGAGAGGCCGGCCTCACCTCATCGAAGGATGCTCCACCATTGCTGTTGTTGCAACCAGGTGCGCGCTACTCCCTGAAGGTCTGGCCGCATGAACGGTTCGTTGAGCTGGCCGATCGTCTCGCCGACCGGTTCTCCTGTCGGATTCTGCTAGGCGGTGATCAGCGAGAGCGCGAGATCGCTGAGCAGATTGCCCGTAAAATGCGCGATGCGCCTAAGGTAGTGGCGGGGAAATTTTCACTGCTGCAGTTTGCCGCGCTGGTGAAACGCTGCGCGTTGTTCGTCGGGAACGACGGCGGCGCCATGCACATCGCGGCGGCGATGGGGACTCCGGTGGTGGCGTTGTTCGGGCCAACCTATCCTCGGCGATGGGGACCCCGCGGCGGCCCGGCGCAGGTGATCTACAAGGGCCTGGACTGTCGGGCCTGTTACCATCCCACATGCTTGCGCGGCGACGACAGTTGCATGCAGCAAATCACCGTGGACGAAGTGTTTGGGGCCGCCAGCCGGATGCTGGAGCGCACGATGACGCGAGCAAATGTATGAGCGATGAACGAGTCAGCGTGGTGATTCCCGTATACAACGGTGCGCCGTTTGTCGCGAAGGCGGTGGCGAGCGTGCGGGCGCAGAAACACCCCGCCGTGGAAATACTCGTGGTCGACGACGGATCAACCGATGGGACGCAGGACGTGTTGAAATGTCTTGAGCAGAGTGATGGAATCCGATGGTTTCAGCGCAGCCATGGCGGGCCGGCGCGCTCTCGGAATTACGGCATCGACGCGGCCCAGGGAGAATTCATTGCGCTCTTGGACTGTGATGACGAGTGGTTGCCAGGAAAACTCGCCGCCCAGTTGGCCATCATGCGTGACCGGCCTGAGGTGGGGCTGGTCCATACGGATTTCGAGGTGCGGTTTGAAGACGGAACCTTGGAAGAGCGCGTGTCGGCGCGGTCGAGCCGGGAGCCGATGGTGCAGGCATTTGCGGGAGGGCATGTGGCCCTGCCGTCCACACTCCTGATGAGGAGAACGGTGCTGGAGAAGGTCGGCGCCTTGGACCCGGAGCTATATGGTTCCGAGGACTCTGATCTGACGATCCGACTGTTTCGCGTGACCGCCTTCGAGTGCATCGATCGCGTGCTGGTGAACAAACTCCAGCGTGGCCATGGGTATCGGGATATGGCCTTCGATGAGCAGACGCATCGGGCGCGCGTCCTGGCTAGCCGAGATCGATTTCTGACACGCTTGGAAGGGTTGGCTCCACTCACGCCGGCCCAGCGGGCGGCGTTGGATCGAGAATGGGCGAACTATTTTCTCCTCAGTGGCGCGGCGGCTGAGAAGCGAGGCATGAAAGGGCAGGCGCGAAGGTGGTATGCGAAGGCCATGTCAAAATCTCCGCTTCGATGGCGCTGCTATTCACGCTGGCTGAGGACACTACTGTGATGGAATCAACGGTCGAGCCGAGTGTGCGAGTGAACGTGTCCCGATGGCGTTACAGCGACCGCATCTCATCGGAGACGGCCGGCTATCATTCTCGCTCCGGTCCAGCACCTGCCTGTGAGAGCTTCTGACGATGCCCACGGTCACCGTTGTCATGCCGGTGTTCAATGGAATACGTTATCTCGCCGAAGCGCTGGAAAGCGTGTTTGCGCAGGTCTACCAAGACTACGAAGTGATCTGTGTCGATGACGGATCAACAGATGAGTCTGCGAAATGCCTGGAGGGTTACGGTGGTCGTGTCACCGTCATTCGGCAGGCGAATCGGGGACAGGGAGCGGCCCGTAATGTCGGTATCGATCATGCTGCCGGTCGATACATCGCATTTCTGGATCAGGACGATCGTTGGTACTCCTCGAAGCTGGAACGCGAAGTGCGGGCATTGGAGAAATGTCCCGAGGCAGTGCTCGCCTACTCCAACTCGGACAGAATGGATCGTGAAGGATGTCTCGTGCGGGTTGGAGCCACGCTGGCCGAGCGGGCTTCTGCGTTGGCGTCTCCGCTCGGACGGCTGATCGGAGAAGGTCT
>JBDTWG010000292.1:0-4954 GCA_040006855.1 Nitrospira sp. | reverse complement strand
GGCCGACGGGATTTGAACCCGCGACCTCCAGATTGACAATCTGGCGTCCTAAACCAGGCTGAACGACGGCCCCACACAACCCAAGATGGCGGAAGAAGATTCCGAGTCTCAAGAATCTAACTGGCTAAATACGGTAGAGTGCTCACTTGTACATCACTACTAATGGATAAGGCAATGCCTTTGCACACAATTCCCTGTATTTCTTATTGGTAGGCGGAACAGGGATCGAACCTGTGACCTCTGCCTTGTAAGGGCAGCGCTCTCCCAATTGAGCTATCCGCCCGTTTTTTCTCGTTCCCGGCAGATTTTCGGAATGCTATCAACTCCATAAACCACTGTCAACACAGAATCGTGTACTGGAGACAATAGTCTCCGTCGATACACCGCCAAGCAGCACGATCATTGCTCACGGACGAGACTTGTTGCGTGGGAAACACGCCGTGTGGACTTTTTTCAACTGCGAAGAATCCACATGCGTATAAATTTGTGTCGTCGCAATATCTGCATGCCCCAGCATCGCTTGGACGGATCGCAAATCCGCTCCCCGTTGCAACAGATGCGTGGCGAACGAATGGCGAAGCATGTGCGGCGAAGGAATCCGGGCGATTCCGGCTCGTTGACCACGTGCGCGGAGTAGTTTCCAGAATCCCTGCCGCGTGAGCGGCGTGCCGCGACGCGTCACGAAGACGAACGGTGAAGACCGTTGCTTCAAGAGGATCGGTCGCGCACTCAGCACATACTCCTGCATCTGCTCGACTGCAGGACGTCCGATCGGTACCACCCGCTGCTTGTCTCCTTTGCCGGTGATGCCGACATACCCGACATCGAGATTGCACTGATCGATTCGAAGCGAGATCAACTCGGATACCCGCAAACCCGCCGCATAGAGCACTTCCACCATTGCGCGATCGCGACGATCCTCCGGTGTCGGACGGAGCGGCACCTCCAAGAGACGCGTCACATCTTCGAGGCTGAGGGTTTTGGGCAGCCGCCTCGCGCGCGAGGTACTGCGTAAGCTCGCAGTCGGATTGGCCGTGACCTTTCCCTCCTGCTTCAAGAAGCGAAAGAGGCTTCGAATCGCTGCCAGCGATCGGGCGCGGGACGAAGAGGCCAGTCCGGATCGATGCAAGTGTTCTAAAAATCCGGAGAGGAGCGGCGGCGTCACAGCACGCGCATCCTGCACATCCTGATCGCGAAGATACCGCTGAAAGGTGCCGATATCCCGCCGATAAGCCAGCACCGTGTTGCGCGACAACCCGCGAGCAATCCGCAAATGGTCCCAGTACCGTTCGATGAACGACTCCAACGGCTGCGGATCCGACGCGTGTGGAGCAGAGTTCCTAGGATCACGGTTCATCGTCAAGATCCTCACGGCGGCGGCCATTGCTATGCGGACGCGACTATAACCAAGCGCCTGTTCGAACACAACGCGTCCTCCGCGACTTACCTTGACACCCCTCCACCTGTTTCCTATAGTAGCCTCAATTGCGGCGAGACTGTTCGCCATGCCCAGGAGTCAATGGTTTTTCGATCAGCATCCCGCGCCTCGCAACTCCGTGCGTGCGGCGTCGCCCTCACGGTGGCGTGCCTCGCCGGCCTCGTCACATCCAGTGACGCAGCGCCCGCACCCAAAGCTCCACCGGCTCCCCGTTCCAGTCAGGCCAAATCGCCCATCAGCGCCGGCCACGCCACGCTCGACCAAGCCAAACGCCTGATCGACGCGGAGCAGCCTGAGGCCGCGGCAGTCATGCTGCGACGATTCATTGAAAGCGGCCCGCCGCCGGAACTCCTGGATGACGCCTATCTTTTGATGGCCGCCTCCATGTTCGGTATGAAGGAGCAGGCGGAAACCATTCGTTACATCAATCAGCTGATCGGTGAGTTTCCCACTTCGGAATTGGTCGATCGAGCGAAACTCCTTCTCGCCAGAACCCATGCCCGAGCCGGCAACCTCGATTTAGCGCTCCCGCTTCTTTCCGAGATCCGCAGCCTGTCCTCCGATCCCAACACAAAACGGGAGGCCCTACGGCTGACGGGAGAATTCCAGGCTCAGAAGAAAGACTTTATTCGAGCCATTCAAGCGTGGCTGGACGAACTCCCTCTGGATACGGGGGAACAGGCGCGCGAAACGGAGGGGCAGATTCGAGAACTGGTCAATGAAAAGCTGGATGTCCCGACGCTCACGCGGGTGCGTGAAGCCTATCCGAAAACGTTCCCGGGAGATTTAGCCTCTATCAAGCTGATCGAACTCCACAACGCCGCCGGCGAAGACCATCTCGTCGAGCGGGATCTGCGACTGTTCTTGAGCCGCTTCCCCTACCACTCGTATGCCGGCAAAGCCGCCGATCTTCAGGCGGTGGTGCGGACGAAGTTCAAGTCCCATCCCTACTCCATCGCCGCCATTTTTCCCATGTCAGGCAAGCTGGCGCCATTCGGCACCGAGGTGCTGAATGGAATTCAACTCGCATTGGAACGATCGAAAGACGGAGAGGGTGCCCCATCGGTCGGCCTCATCGTCAAGGATACGGAATCCGAGCGCTCGGCCTTCCTGGACGAACTCTCCACCCTATTGACGGACGATCGTCCCCTCGCGGTCATCGGTCCATTGCTGTCGAAAAATCTCCCGGTCATGGCTGAGCTGGCGGAACGGACGCACATTCCGCTCATCACGCCCAGCGCAACGGTGACGAACCCTCGACGACTCGGCAATTACGTCTTCAGCACGGCCCTTACATACGGTCAACAGGCCAAGCGTGTGGCGGACTATGCGATCCGTGATCAGCACTACAAGCGACTGGTGATTCTCTATCCCGATACAGCCTACGGCCGCGAACTGACACGCCTCTTCACGCAAGAAATCCGCCAGCAGGATGGAGAAATCATTACCACCGAAGCCTACAAAGAAGGCGATACAGACTTTCGCGCAGTGATTGCCAAACTGAAGGCTGAGGATCTGAAGAAATACGGCCTCGAAGTGCCGATCGAGAATGACCCGGCAAAGCCCGCTCCGCAAAAGGGCGGCAAGAAGACCAAACGCATCCTTTATTCACCGGGCTTCGACGCGGTATTCATCCCAGGGCGCTCGCTGGATGTGGGCCTACTCGCAGCCCAGCTGGCCTTCCATGATATCGCCGTTCCCCTCCTCGGCGCCAATGGGTGGAACACACCCGACTTCGCGCGAGTGGCCGACCGCAGCATTGAGGGCAGCGTCTTTGTGGACGGTTTTTTTGCCGACAGCACCAGTCCGGTCGTGCAGGAGTTCGTGGAACGGTATCGCAAACGATTTCAAGCCACGCCTTCGCTGTTCGCCGCCCAAGGCTATGACGCCGCGCGATTGACTGTGGAAGCGATCAAGCGAGGCGCGACGACCGGCGAGGCCATCCGGGATTATTTAATGATGCAGCATGATCTCCCGGCTTTGAGCGGCCCGAGCGGATTTAGCCCGGACGGTACCCTCAATCGCCGGGTGTTCCTCATTCAGGTCAAGCAAGGCAAATTCGTCTCACTGGAATGACTGTGATGACACCGGTTGAATAACAATCGATTCCTTGAGATGTTTAGGCGATAGTGACCAGACATACAGGATGCTCAAAAGGGCCGTCCAGCAAGGCTGCAGCGAATGAAGAGCCGAGGCGTACCCTCTGGGTACGTTGAGGGTCTGAATGAGGCGAGAACGCCGCTGGCGGACTTTTCAGCATCCTGTTAGGAGACAGGAGTGATCGCATGACGACGGGGGGTCGAAAGCGGGTATTGAGCGGGATGCAGCCGAGCGGTCTGCTCCATCTTGGGAACTGGTTGGGTGCGCTGGAAAATTGGAACGCGCTGCAGGAGGAATACGATTGTTTTTTCTTCGTAGCCGATTGGCATGCGCTGTCTACCAATTACGCCGACACCAGTCGCATCCGGGAGTTTGTGCGGGAATTGCTCATCGACTGGCTGGCAGCCGGCATCGACCCGAAGCGCGCCACGGTGTTCGTCCAGTCGCAGGTACCGGACCATGCCATTCTCCATCTGCTGTTCTCCATGATCATTCCGGTGTCGTGGCTGGAGCGCAACCCCACCTATAAGGAAAAGCAGGAAGAGATCAAGGAACGCGACCTGAGCACCTATGGCTTTCTCGGCTACCCCGTCCTCCAAGCCGCGGACATCCTCCTCTATAAGCCCGATTTCGTGCCGGTCGGCAAAGACCAACTCCCGCATCTTGAGCTCACACGCGAGCTCGCGCGCCGATTCAACAATCTCTATCGCCCCGTATTCCCAGACCCACAGGAACATCTCACCAAGTTTCCGAAGGTCCTGGGCACGGACGGGCGCAAAATGAGCAAGAGTTACGGCAACGCCATCAATCTGTCCGATACGGAACCGGTCGTGCGGCAGAAACTCAAGACCATGATCACCGATCCGGCCCGCGTGCGCCGTACCGATCCGGGCAATCCGGACGTGTGCCCCGTCTATGATTTTCACAAGATTTTTTCGCCGTTGCCGGTCATTGAGCAGATCAATCGAGACTGCCGCACGGCCGCCATCGGCTGTATCGACTGCAAGAAGTTGGTAGCAGACCGGATGGTCGAACGTCTCTCGCCCATCTGGGAAGCCCGCGCCACCCTGACCCAGAACCCCGCGCACCTGAACGATATCGTCGAAGATGGCCGCCGCCGAGCCAGCGCGGTCGCGACCAGCACCATGGCCGAAGTCCGCGATGCGATGAAGATATAGCGCCCGCATCGCGCATCGTGAACCGGCCGGCCTGCGCTGGTGATCCGCACGAAACGGCAATAGGTTTTCACACGCCTGCACCTCACAATCTCCAGCGGTCCGCCCCTGCTCATGAGAGCATAGGCAGAGAATTGGGCGGCCACAGATCCACGCCGTCTTGCGCACCAGGCACCACACGTGAGGGGCAAGAGGCAGAATCACTGTCATGTCAGGGAAAGAGGTTAGACAGGGGTGGCGA
>JBDTWG010000291.1:0-4959 GCA_040006855.1 Nitrospira sp. | reverse complement strand
TGACGGGGCCCGATTGGAATTAGAGTTTTCCGGTGAGCGCACGCAACCACCGGAGCCGCTCATGAAGCTCTTGTTTGCCCATCTCCGGGGGCAGCCCATAAAGCCGATTGCCAGGTTGCGCACGCGGCGGACGGGGATTCGCGTAGGCGGGCTCAAACAGCCCTCGGCCGATGTGGTGGTGGACTCGGTCGTCGCGCTGGAAGGGCGACGGGTGAAGTGTCGCCTGTATGAGCTTGAAGTCGAGCTCATGGGCGGTAATGATACGGACCTTCGACGGATCGAAAAGACCTTGCGCGAGGCCGGGGCCCAGGATGGCGATCCGAGACCCAAGGTCTTTCAAGTGTTAGGGCTGGGGCTACCGGTTCCGATTGACCAGGTGCCACCCTCATCTCCGCCCATTGAACATTTCAAGGCCTCGTTGCGAACCCAGGTGAAGCTGATCCTGGCGCACGATCCGGGAACCCGACTCGGCACCGATCCCGAGGAACTCCACAAGATGCGGGTTGCCACGCGACGGCTTCGCGCGTACCTCCGAGCCGCGCAATCAATGCTCATTCCGAACTGGGTAGAGCACATTCGGACCGAAGTGGCCTGGCTGTGCAGCACACTGGGGCCAGTCCGTGATCTGGATGTCCTGTTGGGGCACCTCGATAAAGAATGCAGTACTCTCCGAGTGCCCGAGCGCCGCGCCTTTGAAGGACTGATGGAACGGCTTCAACAACAACGAATGGCGGCGAGGGTGACGCTCCTGGAGGCCCTCGAAAGTGATCGCTACCTGGCGTTGCTCGAACGACTGGAGGCCGGTGTCCTGTCATCAGCCGTGGGCGATGCCGCAGTGTCCTTGACTGATATTGCCCGCGCAGAATTCAAAAAACTCCGTCGAGCCATAAAGGCGAGCGGACTGGATGCGAGTGATACGGTGCTCCACCAGATACGCATTAAGGGCAAGCGGGCACGTTACGCAGGTGAGCTGGCTCAAACTTGCGTCGGCAAACCGGCCACGCGCTTCCTTCGTCACGCCAAAGTGTTTCAAGACCTCCTGGGTGACCATCATGATGCTGTGGTGACCGAGCAGCGATTACGCAAACTCCTTGGGCAGGCACGCACCGGGTTAGCGGCGTTCTCCTTAGGACGGCTCATCGAGCGTCAGTGCGAGCGGCGCCGGAATGTTCGGGCCGCGCTTCCAAAAGCTTGGACCAAGCTGAAGAAGCAAGGGCAAAAAGCATGGGCATAGGCTTCGCGATCCTGGCGCGGTGGAACCAATCACGTGGACAAAGGAGACTCTCTGTAGAGAAGTCATGCGGAAGGCCCCGCTCGTAACTCTGAACCTTCTTATGCAAGGAGGTGCCGGCATCAAGTCACGGTCGAATACGACACTTGGATCTGACTCCCATTGAGCAGCGTCCGTAAGAAGGAAGCATGACTTTGGCGAAGTGGGCTGAAATCTGCGCTTGAAGGGTGTCGGTTTGGAGGAGTCCGCGATGGTTCCAGCTCAGTCCTGCACCTGCCAAGGATTGATGACGAGATAAGGCTGGCTCGGACTATGGCACTGGCTCGAACCAGAGGCACAGGTCAAAGCTCTCATTCCACTCCTGGCCATCAAGCAGGTAAAGGAGCTGCTAAGACTGAATCGGCGCGTACCTCTTCGACATGAACCGCCTAATCTGAACCATCCCCTGCCGAACCACGATGGAATGGGTCCGTGAAAAATCACTTCCACTTGTGGGGCAGTCCGGCAAGCGGATCATTATCTTCCAGCAGCACATTGGTTTTTGTTTCCTTAGCCCCGGGGGTATTATCGCTAACCCGATATCATAGGCGAACAGGGCATAACAGGTCCCCTGTTCGATCAACAGCGGGCGAGCCGTCAAGGGGTGCCATGGGCCTCTCTCCTGAAAGATGCATCTGATGGTGGGCGATGTGTGCCAAGACTGCAAGCGGGTCTACTCAGAGTCTGTTCATTCTTCTGCCACTCGGCCTCGCCAGGCGGGGACGGTTTGTTTTATGATCGGCGTCAACCAGGAGTGTGAGCGGTAATGGGCACAAAGCGAATCAGGGGATGTGTGGTCAGCCTCGCGGTCATGATGGCCTGCTCGGTTGCCGGCTGCGGAAGCTCGGCGAAGCTCATGCATGGTCTCAGCATTGAGGAGTTGAAACCAATGCCGGGCATTTTGCCGAGCGCGAGGCTGGTGCGGGGTGTGATCAGCAGCATTACCGGCGATCGCGTGGAGGTCAAGACCGGCGAACGAACTCCGCGATACCTGTCAATCGAAGCTGGGGGGGATGAAGCTCGCGGGCTGCAGGTCGGTGGGCCGGTCGAAATTATGGTGAACGATCGGGATGAGATTGTGACCTATCAGCGTCCCGCCGAAACCTCGCCGACGAAAATCTTTCGGGGTGCTCTGGGAAAGCCGTTCAATCCCGAGAAAGAGCGCGTGACGATTCGTCTCGACACGGGGCGGGATGTCGGGTTTTACGCGCGTAGCGTCACCATGGAAAAGCTTGCGGCTCTGGAGGTCGGCGAAACGGCTGATTTTGCCGTGGATCGAGCCTACCTCCTCGTCGATGTCTTTTCCTTAGGAAAGCCTCGCGAACTGGCAGCCGGCTCTTCCCCACAGGTCCCGCAGCGGCGTGTGGAAGGCGCGTTTGTGACCATCGGGGATGGGCGAGTGCGCCTTCGCATGAAGATCGATGATATTCAGACCTTTCCCGTGCGGCCCTTGCTTCAGCCGGCGATCGAGCAGTTGGCTCCTAACGAGCCGGTATCCGTCTATCTCGATGCACAGGGACAGGTGATTGATATGAATCGAGTGACGCGGCGTTGAGGTCCGTCAGCGACGGGGGGGAAGTTTGACGATCTTCGTGATGAGCCAATCGTTCAGGCGGCCCGGAAGGAGTAATGCCAGATACGCGCGGATGGCCGTGTCGGATCCTAGGAGGTAACGAGATTTTGGCCAGCGGGATCGTAGCGCATGGGTCACTGCGTCGGCCACGACTTTGGCCGGCTGGGCCTGTTCACCGGCGGCGGTCGCCGCTTCTTTGACACGGGTAAAGCCCTCTTGATACATGGCCTTGAGGTCGGGGCTCCAGGACGCATCCCACCGATCCACGTCCTTCCTGGTCTTTCCCCAAATCGGCGTGGCGATGGCGCCGGGCTCGATGAGTGCCACACGGATTCCCCACGGTTGCAGTTCGATGCGGAGGGCATCCGTGACCGCAACCAATGCATGCTTCGACGCCGCATAGGGGGCCATGAAGGGCATGCTTGCGCGGCCGGCGATCGACCCCATGTTGATGATGCGTCCCCGACCCTTGCGGATCAGCGGAAGAAACGTTTGGGTGGTGGCAATGAGACCGAACAGATTCACTTCGAATTGACGCCGCCAGTCGGCGAGCGGCAGGGCTTCAATGGGGCCGGCGACGCCGATCCCGGCATTGTTGATCAGGCCCGCGAGGCCGTGGTCGCCCATCATGGCCGTAACAGTGTGACTTGCTGCGGCGATAGAGGCAGGGTCGGTGACGTCGAGGCGAATCGGCATCAGGCGCGGACCGGCTTGGCGTTGGAGTGTTTCGCCGTCGGCAGGATTCCGGACGCCCGCGAAGACGCGGTACCCGAGTTTGTCGAGTGCGAGGGCACAGGCGGCGCCGATGCCGGTGGACGCGCCCGTGATCACAACACCGTCGGATCGCGGAGTTTGTGAAAACAGATTCAGCATGTCGGGTAGTGGCTCCTCTGGTCTGGCCGCGTACCCTAACATAATTCACGGCGCGACCCCACAGCCCCTTTCGAGGAGCCGGTAGTTGTCGGGGGGGCCGATCATTCGACAGCATCGGATGATTCATCGTGACCAGCGGGGCATGGCATGGTGACGGTTAAGGCAAGAAGGGAGGCGATATGACAAGGCGAGGATGGCACAAGGTGATGCTGCTGATAGGATTGTTGGGCATGGGGGGTTGTGCCCTGATGCCTCCTGAGTCATCGGGGCTCGTCGCTGAATCTGTGAGTGACGGAACTCGTCCTTCAGCTCCCACCGACCAGCCGTCTGAAAGAACCGTGACGGTGCACCCTCCTGAAATAGACGATCTGCTGTACAACCCTGGAATGGGGTTTACCGACTTCCATTTCGGCTTCGGACATCCGCCTCCGGTCGAGCAGTATCCTCATGCAACCGTGGCCTATTTTCGCTGGCCATGGGCCGAGCTTGAACCGGCCGAGGGCCAATACAACTTCGCGCTCGTCGACCGGGTGATCGAACAGGCCAAGGCCAAAGGCGAGACACTCGCCATCCAGATGGTGTCGGAATATAAGACCGGCACCCCGCAATGGTTGCTCGACAAGGGCGTGGCCAGTGTGAAGGAGTCAGACGGCATCTTTCCCGATTACAACAATCCGATCTTTCTCGACTACCATGAACGGCTCATCCGCGCTTTTGGTGAACGCTATGGACGATCAGTCGATATCGATCACGTGGATATCGGATCGGTGGGATGTTGGGGCGAGTGGAACACCGCCTGTTGCGGAGGTGTCGAAGCACAGTGCAAAGCATTTTATCCGACGGAGGCCAATCAGATGGCGATTACGGATTGGTATCTCAAATATTTTGCCGGCACCCCGCTCGTGATGTTGGTCGGCGGCCAGTTGGAGTATGCGACCGCGCGAGGCGCTGGCTGGCGCGGGGATTGTTACGGAGACTATAGCTATTTCGGTCCGACGTGGAATCATATGGAGCATGTGTATGCCCCCGCTGTTGGCAATCCCATTGTGGGCGAGGCCTGGAAGCGCGGGCCGGTTCAGTTTGAAGTCTGCGGGTATATCCTTGAGTGGTACGAGCGCGGGTTCGATCTCGATCGTATTTTAGAGAAAGGGTTGGAGTGGCATCTCTCGGTGCTGAACGCGAAGTCGAAACCGGTGCCAGCGGCGTGGCGACCACGCTTCGATGCATTTTTGAAAAAGATCGG
>JBDTWG010000290.1:0-4964 GCA_040006855.1 Nitrospira sp. | reverse complement strand
AAACCCTGGTCCGCGAAAATATTGATGTCGATGGTGGGTGGGGTGATGGGCTTGGCTCTGCTCACAGCGCCATCTCCATCCACGGCCGCCGAGGACAAGGGCTTGTTTCAGCAAATGGACATTGGCCTCGTCTCCATCGGTGGTCGAGCGACATATGTGGATCCCAAAGACGGATCGAGCCGCTGGTTCGGAGGCGGTCAAGTGCGGCTGCATCCTTCACGGTACTTCGCATTTGAGGGCTCGGCCGATTATCGTCGAAACGATATCGGTGATACCCGTGTGCACAGTTATCCGGTCATGGTGTCAGCATTGATCTACCCTCTCGGAACGACGCGATTGGCTCCATTCCTGCTTGGTGGTGGAGGGTGGTATTACACCACTGTTAAAGGGCCTGGGGGATTTAGCGACACCCAGAATCGATTCGGCGCCCATGCCGGCGGAGGACTGCAGTTCTTTTTCAATAATCATGTGTCGATCGACGGAACCTATCGCTACATTTGGTTGGAGAAGATCGAATCCAGAGACCAGAATATCGTGGATAAAAAATTCCAAGATAACGGTCATATGGTCACGGCAGGCATCAACTTCCACTTTTAAGATGCTGGGGAGGTCTGGGTGGAAGATGCAAGGCCGTGGGTGCGCTTCGGTGAGTCGTCTGCTGTGAGCAAGCATATTCGATGGATGGTTTCGGTGGCACGCATTGCCTGCTTGATGTCCCTGCTCCTGCAGGGAGTGAACGCCGCCGCTGAAGGGTCGGATGAATATATCTCTGGCTATGCGGCGGCGCTGGTAGAGCATGAATTTCACCTTCCAGGAACAGAAATACAGGTTGAACAGGGCGTGGTCACGGTTTATGTGAAGCGGTTAGGGGCAGAGGATCCTTCTAAAATCGCAGCGGCTGTGGAACGGATTCCGGGTGTGGTGCGGGCTGATGTACGGGAGGGAGAGCCGGCGAAAAGGCGGGCCGCGCCTTCCGCTCAAGCGGTGACACCGGAGGCTGAATCGAAATTTCTCCCGCGCGGTTTACTCTTCGATCCGTTGCATGCGGATCCGCGATGGCCGCACTTTGGCGCCTCCTACCATTGGTTATCTCAGGGGAGACAGTTCGCCAGTTCGTTCGGGGAGTCCTTCGCCTTCTACAGAAGTGCGGCGCCCTTTCATGGGCAGTGGGAATTGGGAATGCAAGCCGGTGTATTTGGCGTCTTTGATACGCAGCGAAGTTCGATCGACCTGATCAATGCCGACTACAATGTCGGATTGCTGGCGAGTTATCGTGCCGACAAATTGTCGGGATTTATCCGCATTCATCACCAGAGTTCGCATTTGGGCGACGAATTCCTGCTGAGTAATCCACAAGTGACCCGCGTGAATTTGAGCTTTGAAGAAGTGGACTTGAAGGTGTCTTACGACCTGACAACGTGGCTACGCATCTATGGAGGGGTGGGGACCTTGATACGCACGGATCCCAGCAGTCTCGGCCGCCATACCAGTCAGGGTGGGGCGGAGTTCAAAAGTCCCTGGGTGATGTTTGGAGGGAAACTTCGCCCGGTGGCCTATGCAGATTTCCAGGCCAATGCCAGAACAAATTGGAGAGTGGGGCAGTCGATGCGAGCAGGGTTCCAGTTTGAGAATGCGACCATCGGAGATCGGAAGCTGCAGGTTCTGGCGGAATACTTTTCAGGGCCTTCGCCGAATGGGCAGCTCTACACGCAGAACGTCGAATGGGTCGGCATGGGGATTCATCTTTGGTTTTAATCGTTACCGGTCATTGAACCGAGTGAAGAGCATTACCACTCACACCGGAAGGTGAAAGAAAGGGGACCAGATGCCAACTGAAACCGCAACTAAATCCTGTGCGCATCCGAGCTGTTCCTGTCCAGCTGAGCCAGGCAAGGAATTCTGTTCCGATGCCTGCCGCAATGCGAAGGCGCCGAGTGGAAGTTGTATGTGCGGCCATGGGGGTTGTGCGAAAAAGCAGCAGCATTAGCAGTGTAGAGGTGTTCTGCGGCGAATGTGCTCGAGGGTTCTCACTCTTAGAATGAGGTGTCATCATGTTAAGCTGGGCTGTCACTTTTCTCGTGATCGGATTAATTGCTGGTGTACTGGGAGTCTCCGGAGTGGCCGGAACTGCGACTCACATCGCGTACATCCTCTTCGTGGTGTTTCTGATTTTGGCTGTCGTAGGCATGGTCATGGGCAGACGCCCACCGGCTGTTTGAGTCAGCCGAGCATCACGTGCGAGTCCGAATCGTGCTAATGATCGCCTCATAGAGCTGCCCGGCGGCGCGTTCTTTGGTAACAAAGACCGCCGCCCCAGCATTCAGCATGACTTCTTCGACGTGATGCTCGTTTTGTACGGAGAGTCCGATCACAACGATATCAGGGTGTCGCGCAACGATCTGACGCGTGGCTTCGATCCCGTCGATCCTGGGCATGTTGATGTCCATCACCACCACATCGGGTAGTAGAGCGTCGGTCATATTCACCGCCGCTTCTCCGTCTCCCGCTTCCCCGACAACTTCCAAATCATGGTAACTTTCCAGCACGCTGCGCAGCCCTTGCCGGACCATCGCATGGTCATCCGCGAGGAGAATGCGCAGCCGTGGAGAGGTGGAGATGGGCGAGGGGTCGGAATGTTTCCCGTCATCCGTGATCGCTGGTGGTTGGATTGACGGTTGCGGTTTGTCTGACGGAGCGGATAGGGTAATCGAGGTGCCTTCCCCCTCACAGGAGGTCATGTCGAAATGCCCCCCGACGGCTTCAATGCGCTCCTGCACATTGAATAACCCAAATCGTCCCGGCTGTTGCCGATCGGTTTCCATGATCGCGGTGGGATTAACTCCACAGCCCTGATCGGTCACCGTGACCTTCACCATGCCGTCCGCGTCACAGATCAGATCGATAGTCGCTTCATCGGTCCCGGCATGTTTCACCACATTGAACAGGAGTTCCCGAACGCTCTGATAGAGAATCACCGCGGTTTCTTCCGCCAGTGAGGCCTGATCCACGTCGCAGTGGACCGCCACATTCAGCCCGTGGGTTTTCATTTGTCCGCCGAGCCATTTGAGCGCCGCCGGTAGGCCGAATTGATACAACACCTGGGGGCTCAGCTCTGCAACGAGGAAGCGGGTGTAATTGAGTGATTGTGTGAGGACGTCATCCGCTTGATCCAGAATCTTTTGTATGTTCGGATCGGTGATCAACGGCTTCGCTTGTCCCAATTTCATGCGTCCGACCACGAGCAGCTGCGCCAAGTAATCGTGCAGCTCTGTCGCCAAGCGGCGGCGCTCTTGTTGCTCTGTGGCGCTCAGGTCGGAGGCCAGGGCGCGTAAACGCTCCTGCGACCGCACCAAAGCTTGCGTGCGCTCATGAACGCGCTGTTCAAGCTCCAGCGTCCACTGCTGCAGCTGCGTCTCGTACCGTTTGCGATCGGTAATATCAATCGACGCGTGGAGGTATCCGGTGAAGGTCCCCTCGGACGTGAGTAGCGGAACCCCTCGATGGAGAATCGATCCGTAGGACTCGTCTGCTTTGCGCAAGCGGTATTCCATTTCAAACGGTTCATGCCGATCGAAATGCGTCGCATAGGTGTTCAAACAGATCGTGACATCATCCGGATGGATGCCGGAGCTCCATCCATCCCCTAGTTCGTCCTCCAAGGTTCGGCCCGTATAGTCGAGCCAGGATTTGTTCAGCCACGTGTATGATTTGTCGACTCCGGCCATACAGACCAGGACAGGTGTCGCATCTGCCAGCATGCGAAAATGCGCCTCGCTTTCGCGTAAACCGGCTTCGGCCCGTTTGCGCTCTGTAATGTCTCGCACAATCGCATGCCATCGCCTGTCGGGCTGGAGTTTGGCGCTGACTTCCACCGAGACCAGTCCGCCGTCCTTCCTGCGAAGCGTCCATTCTCCGGAATGCCGGTGGCCCTCAAGCACCTCCGCCTGGATATGTTCGAGGCGTTCGTAGTCTTGGGGTGTGAGCAGGTCGGCTACCCGCATGTCGAGGAGTTCGGAACGTGAATAGCCCAACATCTGACACCCGCGATTGTTGATGTCGAGATAGTGGCCCCTAATATCAGCCATGACAATGCCATCGGAAGCCTGCTCGAAAAGATGCCTGAATCGACCTTCACTTTCTCGCAAGGCCTGCTCGGTCCGCTTGCGATCTGTTAGATTGGTGACCAAGATGTGCAACCCTGCCACGGCCCCCTCCGCCGTCCGATCAGGAACGTAGGTGGCGAAGAATGTCTCCTCGCTTTCTTTCCCCATACTCGTCGTCTCGAAGGAAACCTTTTCACCGGCCAATGCACGGCGGATATAGGGCTGCACGCTATCATACTCTCCGCTCATGAGGTCGGCGACGGATTGGCCGATAATGCGCTCCCGGGGCAAGTCAAAATGCCGTTCATATCCGGCGTTCACGAAACGATACCGTTCCTCCCGGTCCACATAGGCGATGAAACCCGGAAGTGCGTCCGTAATGACTCGTAATTGGGATTCGCTCTGCTGAAGGGCCGTCTCCGCCCGCTTCCGATCAGTAATGTCGAACATCACGCCGGTAATTTGCCGCGGTTGTCCGGACGCGTCGGGGAGCACCTGTCCCGTGACGGCGATCCAGGCTTCACCCGATGGAAGGGCGCGGACGATACGGAACTCCATATCATAAGAGCTTCGCTGTTGAACGGCGTCCCGGATTATCTGAGCGACCCGTGCCCGATCGTCCGCATGAATGAGATTCTGAAAGGCGTCGAAGGTCCCGCCGAAACTGGTGGTGACCAATCCAAAGATGGCTTCCAGTTCGGGAGACCAGGTCATGTTGTTGCCGTCGAGATCGTGGTGAAACGTTCCCATGCGTCCCGCCTTCAGCGCCAGGCGGTGCCGGCCTTCCCGGTGCTGGAGAATTTGAAGGAGCTGTTTTTTTTGACCATCGGTTTGGTTCAGTGTGCCGGCAAGGACCCAGAG
>JBDTWG010000289.1:0-4968 GCA_040006855.1 Nitrospira sp. | reverse complement strand
GTCACTGCATTGTCTGACTTCTCTTCTCGTTCTACCTGTCACGACCCACGTAGTACTCACAGGAGACCTGCGAGCCTGGAAGCCTGTCGCATCACCGGCCGCATACTCTCTCTCGTGCCAGTGGTGGCCCTGTGGTTACTGCTTGGCGGTTGCGCACAGATCTCGCACATGTTTTCCGTTACCCCTCCACCCCACCGACCGATGGACCGGGCGCAACAGGCCATGGTGTCGCGGATGCAGGCCATCGTCGAACCAGACCTGCGCGACAACCTCAATACTGGACTCCCGGCGGTTCGTGCGAGCTTGGCGAATCAGACCAATAAGATTGCTAAATTCAAGCGTGGCTTGGTGCTGCGCACACTCGCCGATCCCTGGGACGGCCTCTCAACGATAGAGCAATCGGGTCTGCTGGCCGCGGGAGCCGCGGAATCAGGCGTCGAAGGACTTCCGGCTGTCATCGATATCCTGGAGGGCGGCATGGATCGCACCGGCACGCCTTTTAAGCCGCTCACGTTTCCGGTCACCCTCGCGCGGGAAGATATCCTCGGCTTTCTCATGGAAGTCCTTGAGGACGCCTATCAAGACCGCGAACACGCGCTCCGCCACCTGTCTCCGCAAGATCGGGAATTCCTCTTTACCCAGGCCCGCCCTCTCGTCGAACAATTCATTCCCCAAATCACTCCGCCGGCCCAGCTCACCGGCGCCGAAGCCGCCGTCCGATACGCCACCCTGTTGATGCAGCAGGTCGATTACGGATCACTGATCACGGCCGCGCAACGACTGGCGAGACTCGGCAACCGGAAATTTTTGCAGCAGTTGGACATTGTGTTTCACAATAGAACCCCGGTCACTCATGCGATTCCCGGCATCACCGGAGATGTGCTTCTGGCGCAGCAGACCTCGTATGGATTGGTCATTATCGGCGGCCGCGGCCCGAATACCTATGACCTCGAGAAGGGCGCCGCGCTGATCATCGACCTCGGCGGCAACGACACCTACCGCGGGTCCATCGGCGCAAGTTCCAACAGTGATCTCGGCAATAGCATCGTCATCGACTTGAGCGGGAATGACACCTATCAGCCCTCCCCGCTTGGTCTCGCCACAGGTCGGGCGGGAATCGGCATCCTCATCGATCATAGCGGGAACGATACCTATCGCCTGTCGCCCGGCTCGGGCGGGGTTGGGCTGGCGGGCCTCGGCATCCTGTATGATGGAGAAGGACAGGATATCTACGAAGGCAGCCGGTTTACTCAAGGCGCAGCCTTCGGCGGGTTCGGCTTGTTGGTGGATCGCGCCGGAGATGATCGCTATACAAGCTTCGGCTATGCGCTGGGATTCGGCGCGCCGTTGGGCGTGGGAGCGGTCATCGATGTGGCAGGAAACGATTCGTATGAATGCGGCGGACATTATCCCAGCGCCTACAATGCGGCCGACGCTCCGGACGCGCAACCTCACGAGGCCGCCTATCAATACGATTGTTTTGGATTGGGCACCGGATCGGGGCTCCGCGTCTTCACCAAGAACCCGACGCAACGCGCGCTGAGTCTCGCGGGCGGCTGGGGGCTGTTGATTGATCTGGACGGACACGATCGTTATCGCAGTGCGAATTTCTCTCAAGGCCATGGGTATTTTTTCGGCCTTGGCGTAAAGCTGGATCTCAATGGTGACGACGATCACCAGGCCGCTCGGTATGGGCACGGCACGGCCGCCCACTTCGGCGTCGGCCTGCTCGTCGACTACCAGGGCAAGGATCGTTATGGCTCAAAGGGACCGTTCTACAACGGAGGTGCGGCCTGGGACGGAAGCGTCGCCCTCGCCATTGACGGCGGCATGGCGAGCGACTTCTACGACTTGCCGGCCTCGACCGGACTCGGCATGGGTGACCTTGGGGGATGGGGACTGTTCATTGAAGAAGGCGGCGCGGACCATTATGCCGTCAGCCGTGGGCTGGGACATGGCGCGGATGCCAGCATCGGGGCATTTTTTGATCTCGACGGTCGAGACGACTATTCCTCAGTCCCGCCACCGACCGCCGGCGCTCATCCGGAGCGGCTCAATCGAAAAGTGTATATCGAGAACCAAGGCAGCCTCTTCATCGACCGGTAGGAGTTTGTCCGGGTAATCTTTCGTAGCGAGGCGAATGAGCCGCTGGCAGATGCGAGGCCGCAGGCTCGAAAAAACCGGAAGCGTATTCGTTGGAATACGTTGAGGATTTTTTCGGGCCGAGAACGACGCAGATGCCGTCAGATCATTCGCCGCAGCATAATGGCATTACTCGGACAGACTCCTAAGAGGATGTTGAAAAAGTCCACCAGCTGTTCGTGCGACCCCCGTAAAGCGTGAATCGTATCTCGTGAAGCGTTGCTCGCGAGCGACCAGATACGAAAGACGAACGACGTTTCACGAACGACGAACGAAGTAGACGGCCTTTTTGACCATCCTGCAGACTCGCCCCGTGTTCTCTACAATTCCCGCGCTCCCCCTTTCCGGACCTGCGCTTGACTCACCCCGTCTTATGGCTATCTTAACCAACAAGAACGAGCGTAAGTGTGACTTTGGTACCACTCGCGCAGCCTTCAGCACATGACCATCCGAGCATACCGGAGGATGATATGAACGATTCGAATGCCCCGATACTCACGAATCTGCCCGTACTGCCGCTGAAGCGAACGGTGTTGTTTCCAGGCACGATGATGCCCTTGACAGTGGGGCGGGACCGCTCCGTCGCGGCCGTGGAAGCGGCATTGAAAACTGAAGATAAGACCCTGCTTGTCGTGGCTCAGCGGGATGCGCAAACCGACCAGCCCTTGCTGGCTGATCTCTACACCATCGGCACCAAAGCCGTCATCAAACAGACGGCTCGCGCTGCTGAAGGCCATTACAATATTTTGATCCAGGGTTTGGAGCGGTTCGTGCTTCTGAAGCTCGATCAAATTGATCCGTTTCTGCAGGCGCGCGTGAAACAGTTGCCTCCTCCTAGTGAACAGAGCACGGAAGTCGAGGCGTTGCATCGGGCGATCCTGGACATCATCACCGAGCTGCCGAAGCTGATTCAGACGCCGGGCGTCCATGAAGCGGTGGCGGCTCTCGGGACCGAGCAGGATCCGGTCGTCCTGGCCTACCGCATCGCCTCGTTGTTAAATCTCACGTTGGACGGCGAGCAACAGTTGCTCGAAGCGGCCACGCGGGCAGACCTGTTGCGCGGGCTCTATGCCGCGCTGTCTCGCGAGGTGCAAATCCTCCAATTGAGGGACAAGATCGCGGGCGATGCGCGAGAGAAGCTGGGCAAGACCCAACGCGAGTATCTCCTGCGCGAGCAACTCAAGACGATTCAGCAGGAGTTGGGCGAGAGTAACGGCGAGGAAGATGAAGTCGGCGCGTTGAGATCCAAAATTCAAGAGGCCGATCTTCCCGATCATGTGCGGAAAGAAACGGACCGTGAGCTCGCGCGGCTCGCCAAGACGCCGAGCGCCTCTCCCGAGCATCAAGTGATCCGGAGCTACCTGGAACTGGTGCTCGAATTGCCATGGAACAAGTCATCGGAAGAACATCTGGACCTCGCAAATGTCCGCAAGGTCTTGAACGAGGATCACTACGGCATCAAGGAAGTGAAAGAACGCATCGTGGAGCATTTGGCGGTGCTGAAATTGAACCCCGCCGCCAAGGCGCCGATCCTCTGCCTGGTCGGCCCTCCGGGTGTGGGCAAAACCAGTTTGGGGCAGTCCATTGCCAAATCGATGGGCCGCACTTTCGAACGCTTCAGCCTCGGCGGACTGCATGACGAAGGGGAACTGCGCGGCCACCGGCGCACCTATGTCGGCGCGCTTCCCGGCCGTATCATTCAAGCGGTGCGGCGCGCGGGAGTCAATAATCCGGTCATCATGCTGGACGAAGTGGATAAACTCGGACGCGATTTCCGCGGCGACCCCGCGGCGGCGTTGCTGGAGATTTTGGATCCGGCGCAGAACCATACGTTCCGCGACCACTATCTCGATTTGCCGTTCGATTTGTCCAAGGTATTCTTCATCACGACGGCGAATACGCTGGAGACCCTGTCGCAACCGTTGCTGGATCGCATGGAGATCATCCGGCTGAACGGATATAGCGAACGGGAAAAGCGCGAGATCGCCGTTCGTTACCTCTGGCCAAGACGGTTGAAGGAAGCCGGACTGCGGACGGAGGATGTCAATCTGCCTGAAGCAGTGCTCGACCAGATCATCGGCCGTTATACCCGGGAGTCCGGGGTACGGCAACTGGAGCAAATGTTGGGACGCCTCACGAGAAAAATTGCCGTGACGTTGGCGGACCAGCCTGTTGACTCGGCGTCGGCTACGGTCGATATCACGCCGACCTTGCTGGATGAATGGCTGGGTCAGGAACGGTTCCAACCGGAAGAGGCGCGGAAGGACTTGCCGGCCGGTGTCGCCACCGGTCTCGCCTGGACTCCGACAGGCGGTGATGTGCTGTATATCGAAACCAGCTTGCTGCCGGGAAGCCACGACATGACGCTGACCGGTCAGCTGGGCGACGTGATGCAGGAATCGGCACGCGCCGCGCGCAGCTATCTATGGAGCCATGCCGAGGCGATGGGCCTCGATATTTCCCGCTTCAAACGGAATGGCGTGCATATCCACGTGCCATCCGGCGCCATTCCCAAGGACGGCCCTTCGGCCGGTATCACCATGGCGACTGCGCTGGCCTCCGCCTATGTCGGCAAGCCGGTGCGTAGTGACACGGCCATGACGGGAGAGATTAGTCTGACCGGACTGGTGTTACCGGTGGGTGGTATCAAGGAAAAGGTCCTGGCGGCCCATCGAGCCGGTCTCCGGCGCATTATTCTGCCGAAGGCGAATGAGAAGGATCTGAAAGAAATCCCGGCGGAAGTGCGTCAAGATTTGCAGATCTTCCTGGTCCAACGATTGGATGAAGTGCTCCGGGCCGCGTTCCAGGAGGAACCGACCCCTGGGC
>JBDTWG010000288.1:0-4970 GCA_040006855.1 Nitrospira sp. | reverse complement strand
CAACGGCTCTGGCGTATTGTTCGTGAACATTGGCGGGTGTTATACGGACAGAAATTGGCAGATCCGGCTCTTATGCGTTAATGTCGATGACGGGAACCGTAGGCAAGAGCGACTACGGTTTCGTCATTCAAGTTCCGGCAGACTGTAAACCACTGTTGCTTAATCAGCGCGTGATGAAACTAGCGTCTACGCATAACTGCGATGCAGGCTTTCTCTTGCAGCTCCTGAAAGACGAATGCTTGTTGGATAAACTCTATTCATTACCAGGAGGAACGAAACAAGCAATCCTGTCGGCCCAAGATGTGAAGGGCATTGAAGTTTCCTACCCTCAAAAGCCAGAACAACAACGCATCGCCTCCTGCCTGTCCTCCGTCGACGAATTGATCCTTGGCCAGAGCGACAAGCTCGAAGCCCTCACGACCCAAAGGAAAGGGCTGATGCAGGCCTTGTTTCCCCAGGGAACAGGAAGTGCGACCGGTTAAAGCGGACAAAACGCCTGAATGAATTCCCAACTCTAATTTTTAGCGATCATGGCCACTTCACAAACACCACTCAAAATTGCACAAGCACGTTGGCCTCGCGAGTCGGAATGGCGGCGAGGGGATCTTCATATCCACACACCCGAAAGCCGACTCGGATCTCCATTCGACGGATTGACTTGGGATCAATATGTAACCGCCATGGAAACGGCAGCAACACAGGCGAAGATTTCCGTGATAGGTGTCACCGATTACATAACCCTCGACGGATACGAAAAGCTATTTGCAGAAAAGAAAACGAACGGGCGCTTGAGCACGGTCGATCTCCTAATTCCGAATATCGAGTTCAGGATGATGCCTCAGACTGCTGACGGGAAGGCTCTGAACCTCCACTTGTTGGTCGACCCTTCTGAGAATGAGCACATTGATAGGATCAAGCGGGCACTGAGAAATCTTAAGTTTAGCTACGACGGTCAACCATACGGTTGCTGTCGGGAGGAGCTGATCGCATTTGGTCAAGCTCAAAACCCGCAGATCACAGACGATGAAGCCGCATACACATTCGGAATTCGCCAGTTTAAGCCAGATCGGAGTGCGATCAAACAGTGGCTGGATGATGAGAAGTGGCTCCGAAACAACTCCTTAATTGGAATCGCAAACGGCAAGGATGGGATCAGCGGGCTTCCTCTAGACGGCTTTGGTGCCATCCGTGATGAAATCCTAAAGTGGAGCCACTTCGTTTTTTCGGGAAATCCGCGAGATCGTGAACATTACCTTGGGCTTAAGCCGGGCACACCGAAGGAGGAAATCATTCGCCAGTATCGCTCGTTGAAGCCATGCGTCCACGGTTCCGATGCCCACGCCGTCGAGCCATTGTTCAGACCCGATAACGACCGATTCTGCTGGTTGAAAAGCGATCCCACGTTTCATGGTCTGCGCCAGATTCTTTGGGAGCCCGAAGACCGTGTTCATATTGGGACTCTGCCCCCTCAGCCCTCCGACCATAGCCAGCAGATTCAAAGCATTTCACTTTCGAACAGCTCAGGATGGTTCGCAATTGATTCGATCCCATTGAACTCGGGCCTCGTGGCGGTAATAGGTGAAAAAGGCGCGGGTAAAACTGCTGTCGCTGACCTTTCATCTTTTGCATCAGGCTACCCGATGGATCGGAAATCTCTGTCGTCTTTTATAACAAAAGGCGCATTGCATCTCGCCGGGACGAAGATTGAACTCGAATGGGGGGGAGGTGATCGAACGGAAGGAATTCTCACTGATTCCCCGTTTAGTCCCATCAAGCCACGTGTCCGCTATCTATCACAAGACTTTGTGGAGCGGCTGTGCTCTTCGGACCACGAGGGAACGGAACTCCAGAAAGCGATTGAAGAGGTTATTTTTGCGAAGTTGGACGAGATTCAAAAAGAAGGGTATTCCTCGTTCGGGGAGCTTCGCAAAGCCCGTGAAGCCGCCTCCAATATCCAGAAAGAAGCGCTCCGAGGAGAGCTAGCTACCCTTCACAAGGAAGTTGATCGGCTCCAAGAAGCAATCGATCAAAGAGGCACCAAAGTGAAGTCGAGCTCTGAGGTTGAAAAGCAGGTTGAAGAGCTGAAGAAACAGCTGCCTGACGCGACTCAGTCGGTTGATCAGAAGATTCTGGCGGAACTTGAAAAGCAACAGACGCTGCTGAAAGAGGTCGAAGAGCGGATTTCCACCAGAAGCCGGCGGCGGCGTGCGATTGAGGGAGCGAAAGAGTCGTATGGTGCCATCAAAAAGACCATCGCTCAGGAAATAACCAAAATCCAGAAGCAGCTGCGCGACTTGGAAGTCCCGGAAGCAATGGTGCAAAAACTGGTGCCAACCTGGGCACCTGACATTGACGAACTCCTACTGAAAGAAGTCGAAAAGCTCGACGCTGAGATTGAGGCACTGAAAGGGTTGGAGGGTGTCCCGCCGACGCCGCCTTCTGTGGCCGGCGTTCAGGCAGAAATTGCCAAGCTTAAGGAGCTAGTTGCAAAGGATGAGGTTAGCCGCAAGCGACTTCTCGACCTCTAGAAGCAGATTGCCGAGCGAACCGCCAATGCAGAACGATTGGCCAAGGAGATTCAAAATCTCGACGAAAATGTTACTAAGACCCTTGAAAAGCAGAAGTCCAAACAAGTTGAACTGTATCTTGACGTGTTCAAGGCGCTGTCAGCTGACGAGGCTGGTTTGAAGGAACTCTACTCGCCAATGCAAGACGCGATCAATCAGCTCGGCGAGGAAATGCAATTTAGTGTTTCGGTCGGGTACCAAATTGATGCGAAATCTTGGCTGGAACGGTCGGGAAGGTTCTTCGACGGTCGCCGAGTCGGAGCCGAAGCCAAGCGCGCTGACATAGAGAGAATTATTGAAACAAAGTTGGTGCCCGCATGGAAGAGCGGTGATCCGGATGGTATTAAGTCCGCGTTCGAAGAGCTCCTTACTGCGCTAGACATTCAATCGTTTCCGGAAAAATTCGGTACATCGAAATTGTCCCGTGTTGAGCTTTCCGATTGGATCTTCTCGGTCGATCACATCGAGCTTTCCTACAAGATTCACTACTCAGGAACCGAACTCGAATACCTTTCACCCGGGACTCGCGGCATCGCCCTCTTGATACTCTACTTGCTGATGGATGAAGACGACACACGACCGCTTTTGATCGATCAGCCGGAGGGGAATTTGGACAACTCATCCGTTTACAAGCAGCTGGTTCCTTACATCAGAAAGGCGAAGAAGCGTCGGCAAATTATTCTGATCACCCATAACCCGAATCTTGTCGTCGCGACAGATGCCGAGCAGATCATCATTGCGACTGCGGAGCGTCCAAGCACTCAACCATACCCCTGCATTCGTTATGATTCAGGCAGTTTGGAGCACTCGGTGACTGGGACTGATTTGGGAGTTCGTGAAGCGGTTTGTTTGCTTCTCGAAGGTGGGGAGGACGCATTCAAAGCCCGCGAGAACAGATATTCTCTCGTGCAACTTTAATCATCATGCCCCTCGAAAATATGATCCAACGTCGTCAAAAAGAATGACTATAACAAGGCGCTACACCGGACGGCAATTACGCTGGGCTTCATTGCCGCCGCTGAGCTTTGGCGTTAGTCGTTATGAACTTTCCTCGACCCGTTAAAGCGGTTAAATCCACCGGAACGCTACGTGATTCAATGAATACTGACTTAAGCGCACGTGTTGTGCTGGCCACGGAATCGATGGAGTGGTTCGCCACAACAGAGGCCGGTGGTTGGCACAAGTCGCTCTATCAGGGTGATGGGGCAGCAGCCAGTGCGACCAGCCTGATGAAGTACACTCCTGGCGACTCGCTCAATCCACCCCTCCAGGGACAAGGTGAAGAGATTCTGATTTTGGAGGGCACGCTGACGGATGGGCAGACCACGTATTCGGCTGGTGCATATCTTCGCAATCCGTCGAGCTCGAATAGCCCATTCCGCACCGATCAAGGTTGCGTGCTGTTCGTCAAACGATATCCATTCGATTCAGACGACACCGACGTGGTGCGGATCGACACGGCGAACAGCCCATGGGTTCCAGGCCTGGTGCCAGGATTGAGCGTCATGCCCTTGCATCAGCATCTCCACGAACAAGCCGCGCTGGTTCGCTGGAAGCCTGACACGTATTTTCAGCCGCACGCGCATGTGGGCGGCGAGGAGATTCTGGTTCTGTCCGGAGTATTTGAAGACGAACATGGCCGCTATCCGAAAGGCACTTGGATCCGCAGTCCGCACATGAGCCGCCACAAGCCCTTTAGCCGTGAGGGCTGCACGATCTACGTCAAAACAGGTCATCTGGCATAACTGCTAGAAGCTTTATACGCACAGTGCTGATTTAATGAGTCAGACCTCTTTATTTTGCTCCTCGCTGACCAACGGCGTCGCTCATGCACTGGAAGTGATTGATCCAGGTTTCGAATGGGGAGCCATCGGCGCCACCATCATGGCGATCAGATTGACGACCTGCCAAAGCCGTGGGAGCGGTAAAGAGGCCAGCGACTCATGCTATCATTTTGGCTTGGGGAGAAGATGAGCATGAAGTCATGACCAATCTCGATCGGGACCGATTTAAGGGTCAGACCCCTTTGGTTCCCTTGGTGCAGCTAAACGGCACGACGATCCTGACTGTCAATGAGAATCTACAGAGTTTTGGATTCAGTTGATCAATGCTCCGACGGTCAGCACGCAACTGCCTTGCGACGATGCGCAGGCAGCATCTCAGTCACAACTGGAAGGAGAATCTGAGGAAGGTGCTCACTGTATCGCCTTCTGCTTCTCCCGCAGCACCCGCAACATATCGGCGAGTTCTTTGCCGAATCGTTCTAACGCCACGTCTTTCGCCTCGGCAATGGCGGCCTTGTCTTCGAGTGACGGCGCAGGCCCGATGAGTGTGGTCTCCCCCTCTGCCGTTTGCGTCCCGTACAGATAACCGGACCGTACGTCCCACAAGGTCCCTTCCATC
>JBDTWG010000287.1:0-4977 GCA_040006855.1 Nitrospira sp. | reverse complement strand
CCGCCGGTGACGCGGCCGAGGATATTAGATGTTGCGAGGCCGGAGTCGTTCAAGAAGTTAGCGACGTGATTCGTGGGGACGCCGAACTCACCGAAGCTGTGAAAAAGATTCGGACCGTTGCTAGGACGAGTGCCACCGGTGATGGCATGCACATTGCCGCTTGTTGTGACGGTCGTATTCAGCCCCGACGACGTGATGGGCGATGTGACTTGGGCGTCACCGATATCAGGCACCAACCGAAGGATCAGCCAACAGGCGAGCAGCGCAGCCGAACGGTATGGGCGGTCCATGTGGGAGTGTCCAACTCTACTGACCATAGAAGCCCTTCTTGTCACTCAGTGCCTACGTGGCCGCTGTTAGGATCCACAGCCGGTTTCCCGGTCCTTTACACCTCGTGGTGACGATGAGTCATGTTGATCCGACAATTGTCCCAAAGGCCCCAGGTTATGGTGTGAGGGCTCAAAGATTCGGCTGGTGGTCAAATGAGCCTGTGGGGCGGGCTCATCGTCCGCCATCGACGCCAGCGGACTCATCAGCCACCCGCCTGGTTCGACAGGGAGCGCATCCCGCCCTGCCACCACGAGGCTGCTCAATTGACCATTCAGCTGAGCGGCGCAGCGCTGAGTGAGTAGATTCTGTGCTTGTAGCGGGCGTTGCGGCAGCGTGGCCAGCGTGTTGCTTAAGCTCGACACGGGCGATTGAATGTTCACGGTGCCGCTCAGCCCGAATTGAGAGGAGGCACTGACGATGCTGGTCTGGTCGGCAAGAAAGGTCCCCGCGATGATACTGATGTTGCCGCCTTGCCCTTGCACGGCTTGCGCCGTGACTTGGCTGTTTTGGAGTGTGACGACGGCTGGATCGAGGAGAATGTTGCCGCCTGTTGTATTCGGACCACCCTGCACGGAGGTGCTGAGTTGGCTATTCACGAGTCTGATGGAATCCGTCGCTTGGATGGTAATGTTGCCACCGCTGGCTTGGTTCGCGGCAGTAGACAAATTTCCATTCTGACTCAAAAACTGAGCCCCTGCATTAATGACAATGTTGCCGGCATTGGCAGGGCCCGTACTATTCGCGACGATTGAGCCTCCGTTACTCAAGGTCACAGACTGATTCGCCAAGACGGAGATATGCCCCCCCGTTGCAGTTGGTTCGATTCCCGAGGTCGAGGCGGAAACAATTCCACCGTTCTGAACTGCGATGGATTGTGCTGCCAGATTGATGCTGCCACCGGCTCCGGTGCCTTGTGCGTCCGTGAAGATTCCGCTTCCGACTCCATCAATAACAATCGATTGCGCTGGACCGGCGACATTTTGGACCGTAATCGTCCCGCCTCCGCCGGATGGGATTTTTGAGAGTCCCTCGGGGGGATCAAACGGGAGCAGACTGCTGCCGCTTCTGATTTGCCCACCATTGGTAACTTGGAGATTATCCGTAAAGAGATTGAGCCTCCCTCCCTGGCCGGATCGGAAGGTCTCGGCGGTGAGGCGACTCCCTTCGGTAACCAGAATTTTAGGAGCCGTGATCGTGAGGTCTGCCGCCGGAGCCGATCGCCAAGCGTTAGTTGCAATCACAGAGTGGCCATCAAGGCGCAATTGTCCGGAAAGCATCACGGTGATGTTATCCGGGACCTGTGGGGTCAAGTTGTCACCTTCGATAAGGGAAAAGCCGTGAAGGGTCAGGTTTTGCGCATTCACCTCCACTTTCCCTAACGATCCGGTTGTGCCGTCGGCAGCGTTGAAGACACTGCCTCCTTGGCTCAACACGATATCGCCATTTGGCGCGTTTAAGGTGATGTTACCCGACCTGCCGCTACTCAACGAGGTTTGAGAAGTAATGAAAGGACTTGCCAGCAAGATACTCCCTTGGGTGCTCGTGAGTTCAATATTCCCTGCATTGCCCGAATTTAAGATACCTTTATCAAAAGATCCTTGGGTAGCGGCCGAGATACTTCCGTAGTTCTCCGACTCGATGTTCCGAACCGCTCGTACAGTGATGTTGCCGCCGTCGCTGGCGCTCTCGGTTTGGGTTTGGAGTCTAGACGCGTCTGCCATGTGGATGGTGTTGGCTTCTAGCCAAATATTCCCGCTCTTGCGCCCCACACTCGTCGGAGCCACGTCGGACCTGATGCCCGTAAAGGGGAAAGTAAATGTCTCCAGATCGAACTCATTAATCCCAACCATCTCGATGTGATCGGCACGTATGCGTACACCACCCGATCCTACCCCTGGCGACGCCTGCTCGGTTACATTGGTTTCGAGTACTGCTCGATTTCGTATCACCACATCCTCGGTCATCTGAATGTCGATCCCAGTCCCAGCTTGGCCCGGCTGTCCCGAGGGTGGGCCGGTCACGTTGGCCGAGATCGTGGAGTCGTCCACAACAAAACTGCCGCCACGAATACGAATAGTCCCGCCGTCATAGCCGCTGCTGTCGATGACAGATTTTTGCGAAATCTGGATTGTGCCGAGCGCTCCAAAGGACTGTCCGTTGACATTAGGAACCTGCTCCAAGATGCCTGCGAGAATCTCTCCCGGCGAGGCGACGCTCGCCAGAGAAATCGTGCCGGCCGGCGCGACGAGCTGGGCTGGCCGGACTGTGCCGTCAGCAAGGGTGCCGGACTCAACGGTAATATTCCCACCGACGAGCGAGATGTTCTGGCCAGCGAGCACGGAGAGTTCCCCTCCTTGAACGGTAATGGCGCCGGGGTTCGATCCGAGGAACCCGAATGCTGCCACGGGCGCGCTTGAGATGGACGCGTCTGCTGGTCCAGGAATCGCGCTAAACCTTGCACCATCTGTAAATCGAAGATAGTCGGCCGTTGTGAAGCTGACAGATCCTCCGACATTCAGTGAGGCATTTGGGCCGAAGACGATCCCGGCGGGGTTCATGAGGAACAGATTGGCGCTGCCAAAGCCGGTAGTTTGAATGGTTCCGAAGATGTTCGACGGATTCCCGCCGGTGACTCGCCCCAGAATATTTGAGGTGGCCAGGCCTGAGTCGTTGAGGAAATTGGCGGTGTTATTGGTAGGAATACCAAACTGTCCAAAACTGTGGAACAGGTTGGCTCCATTCCCTGGCCTTGTGCCGCCCGTAATATTATACGTGTTTCCCGCTTGGGACACGGCGGTGCCCAAGTTGCCGGCACCGGTAGTTGAAGTGATGGGAGGAGCTGTTTGAGCGAAACCAAGCGACCCTTGCGAGGCCCCTAACAGAAGTACGAAACCTAAGATTGCACATGACAGGAAAAGGAATGAGGCTCGGTCCATAGTCCCTATCATGGAGACGCTCCTTTTGCCTATTGATTAGGCGCGAACTCTATTGACCGACCAATGATCAAGGGCTGGCACTTGCTGAGCCAGCCCTTGATTTCTTAGATCAGTCCTACACTCATCCACTTGCCATGGAGGCAAGCCTACAGCCAATTAAACGCTGTTGTCCATAGACCCGGGGCACCAGGACTTGATTCTAAACTCTGCCCCTGCCATGAGACGCGCGAGACTACCAATCGAGCGATTCCCTCTCACATGTGCGACGATTTCCTTGGGCAGGTTGGTTGAGGGCAGAGTAAGGGATAGTGAATCATGATCCGCATTGAAAGCCGATGCGGGAGTGATGGCAGCAGCATGGCGCTGAAAGAGATCAGTGCCACTCGCACGGCATGTGCCACATCCAGGTGTGCCACGCCACTGACAATACATTCCTTTCGGATTCCAGCAGGGGCAGCAGTCGGCGGCGTTAGCCTTACTCGGGATGAAGAGTGATGGACCTGTGAGCAGCGTAAAAAGCATGAATATGGGTGCGAGTCTGAGCATGAACATCGCGAGACCTCCTTCGGAAGAAGTCAGTTGAATTAGTGATCACTTGCCTTCCTACTTATGATTGGGATCCACCTTTTTACCCCTCACGTACAGAGCCTCCGGGCACCTTGTGAACTCATAGGTGTCCCCTTCTGTTACAACTGTGTCCGGCATTACGGAAATTGAGTACACCTTCTTCCTGAGTTTTATAACGTGTTTTTTCTCAGCTTCGTCATTCATCTTGGGTTTAGTGACTGCGAAGACGGAGTTGGGTAAGGTCACGTTTAAAGAACCCTTCTTGTCGTCATTTTTGACGGTGAATTCGGAAAAACAACCATTCGCACCCTTGCCACAGGCCTCACCTATTCCCGGGCAATTCATTTGATCTTTATCGCTGGTAGCCGCGAATACAGGGGTAGCTTCGTTTACAGTGAGAAAAACCAGCGCAGCAAAAACTGCAACGTATCTACATTTGGTCATGATCACATCTCCTCCCGATATGGAATGTGGAGCGCACCTAGGACTGATGATATGCTCTGCCTGACTTCTCTCAATGCACTATCCAGGTACCGGAGGGTCGCCTCTTCGCACCACTGCATCCCGGTCCTGAGCTCGCTCGCGAACATGCTTTCCATCCCTGCGAAGAGTGCTCGCCAGAGTCGCGACCACACGCAGCACATCCGGCGACATGGCTGCCTTCCTGTGCAGGTTCGAGGTTGGTTGGCGCCTTTAGTGCTGGCGAGAGATTGAGCGGCTGTGACAAGAAGGGAACGCTTTGGTTTGGCGAAGGGAATACGAAATCCTGGCAGCCATCCATGGCTCACTCCTCCGACCTTGATCTTCCACCCAGCTCGACATCGCACCGCACTGGACGAGAGTGGAAGAGTTATGGACCGAGCGTTCTGCTCATCAGCTCAACACACAGCGCGGCTAAGCTTTCGGATGTTCGCCGCGCCTCTCGGGGCTAGACCACCGAGTCCTCGCCCCCGGGCATATGGCGCAGAGTCACGGATTTGCCGGGGCTGTTTGCTGTCGTTGAATCGACGATGCGTGAATCAGAGGGAGGCGGATCGATCCAAATGCGGCCGGCCGCTGCGAGAAGAACGACGACGCCGATAAGCAGGAAGAGGAGCGCAAACATGGTGACCTCCTGAATCCGCGTTTCTCCCATCGGCGTGCC
>JBDTWG010000286.1:0-4980 GCA_040006855.1 Nitrospira sp. | reverse complement strand
GCCTGGGCCAGGGAGGCATCGTAGGTGTCATCCTTGGGGCCGTTGCGGAGGGCGCCATCTTTAGTGGCGTTTAGGAGCGCCTGTGCCGCACGCGCGCGAGCGGCACCGACATCGAAGGTCAAGGAGGGTAAAAAACCCGCCTGCTGCATGCGCTGTGCTCGGTCGAGCCCGGCCCAACACATCAAATTGGAGAAGGAGTGTTCCTGCCATCCGTTACGAAGCTCCCAGAGACCCGCGTCCGGCTGTGCGATGGTTCGCTCGCAGAGCCGGGCGAGATTGGCGACGAGCTGCTCCTGGTCTTTGGTCCGCAGATCGTAGAAGCGGTTGTCGCTGAAGATCGGTGTCAGTGCCAGAACCAGCTCACCATACACATCGTTTTGGATATGTTCGGCGGCTTGATTATGGCTGCGCACCGGTGTGCTCCCGCAGAACCCGGCCCAATTCCGGTGTTCGGTTTCCGGCAGCGGCAGATCCTGGCTTAACGTGTAGACCGGCGCCAGACGTTCGTGGGAATGTTCGTGGGTATAGGCGATGTTGAGCAGAAATTTGAGGAAGCCTTCCATTTCCTCGAAGTGTCCGAGATTGTGAAAAGCCGTGAGTGAAAAATAGGCATCGCGCAGCCAGCAGTAGCGATAGTCCCAGTTGCGTGAGCCCCCGGGCTCCTCCGGAAGACTGGTGGTCAAGGCCGCAAGAATCGCTCCGGTGTCTTCATAACAATGGAGTTTCAGCGCCAGGGCCGAACGAATGACCTCTTCCTGATGCAGCACAGGAATCGAACAATGTTTCACCCACATACGCCAATAACGGGCCGTTTGATCCAGAAATTCATGGCTCACCTTGGCAAGATCATCTTCGATTCCCAAGCCCCAGGTCAGGGCAAAGTAGGTCTTCTCGGTCAGCGCGAAGGGCCGTTCCTCGTACAGATAGGTCAGGGGCATGTTGGTGAGCAGTCGAAGGCATTCCCCGCGGATGTCGTATCGTACGTGACTGTTGCCCCGCATCCCGTGGGCAGACTCCTTGCCCCATCCCGTCACGGGTCGGCAGCTCACGCGGATGGATGGCGTGCCGGCCAATGGCTCAACGATTCGGAACAGCGCCGCCGGTCGATAGAGGCGACCATATTGTTCGAAGCGCGGGCAGAAGTCCGTGATCTTGAAGCTGTCTCCCTTGGACGTGGACACCTCGGTCACAAGAATATTTGTATTAGGGAGGTAGCGTTGCGTTGTCTTGACTTGCGCGGAGCTGGTAGGGCTTGATATGGAAAAGTGGCCTCCGTCCGGATCAAGGAGGCGGCCGAAAACGGGATCGCTATCTGGTCTGGGCAGGCAGAGCCAGTCGACCGATCCGCTTTCGTGAATATGCGCAGAGACGTGACAGTTGCCGATGAGTCCATAAGGGTACATATCCCCAGACCATAAGAGATTTGCCGAGCAAAGTAAACTGCAGGAGAAACCATGCGCCTGTCCCTCCGGTTCATTCTTCCTCTGTTGCTGGTCTTGGGCGCCGTGGCCTACGGCGTGGTGCCGCTGGTCGATTCGCTCACGCTGAAGTGGTTCACCCGCGACCTTGAAAGCCGGTCCAAATTACTGGCGAGCACCATGGAAGTGCCGCTTTCGGATCTCGTGGCCACGCGGTCCCGCTCGAAGATCTTCGCGTATTTTCACAAGGTGATTCAGGATGAGCGGCTGTATGCGCTGGGTTTTTGCGATACGCAACAGCGCCTCCTCTACCAGACCTTGACCTATCCCGACCAGTTGTCCTGCGAAAGTTTGGCCCACCTGACTCCCGGATCGTCCGAGGTCGTGGAGTTTGCGCAAGGGCCGCTGCATGTTGTGGTGGCGACCATTCAGTCGGGTGGGAAGATCCAGGGCCGACTCATGCTGGTCCATGACATGAGTTTTGCCCATCAGCGCAGTACCGACACGAAGTGGTACATTTTTTACCTCTTCGTCGGGCTGGCCGCGCTGATTTCAGCGGTGACTGTACTCGTTGCACAGCTCAGCTGGCGTGGCTGGGTGGCCAGCGTGCGGGCCATGTTGACGAATACAGGTTTGCCGGCCGAACGTGGGCAGACTCATTCCCCTGAGCTGCATCCCCTCGCGCAGGACCTTCATGCGTTGGTGCGTGAATTGGAAGCCGATCGCAGGATGCGCGATGAAAGCCAGATTACCTGGAGTCCTGCCAGCCTCAAGACCATTTTGCATGAGCATCTCTCCGGCGATGAAATTATGATCGTCTCCAATCGCCAACCCTATATCCACAATCGCCGAGGCCAAAAAATCGAAGTGTCACTGCCGGCCAGCGGGCTCGTGTCCGCACTGGAGCCGGTGATGCGCGCCTGTTCGGGAGTGTGGATCGCCCACGGCAACGGCTCGGCCGACCGTGAGGTTGTGGATAGCCGCGACCATGTGCGTGTGCCGCCGGATCACCCCTCCTACGATATCCGCCGCATCTGGTTGTCGCCGGATGAGGAGTCGGGCTTCTACTACGGTTTTTCCAACGAGGGGCTGTGGCCCCTCTGTCACAATGCCCACGTCCGCCCGACGTTCCGTACCTCCGACTGGGAGCAGTACGTCGCTGTCAATGAACGGTTCGCTCAGGCCGTAATCGAAGAAGCCAAAACGGATGATCCGGTCGTTCTTGTCCAAGACTATCACTTCGCGCTCTTGCCCAAGATGGTGCGTGAGAAGCTGCCGAACGCGACGATCATCATGTTCTGGCATATTCCCTGGCCGAACGCGGAAAGTTACGGGATATGTCCGTGGCGACAGGAAATTCTGGAAGGATTGCTCGGCAGCAGTATCGTGGGGTTCCACACGCGCGAACATGGCAACCATTTTCTGTACTGCATCGATCGTATCCTTGAGGCACGCATCGACCGGGATGCCTCCACGGTCTCGTACGGTGGCCGTCTCACGGCGGTCAATCCCTATCCCATCTCCATTGAATGGCCGTCGCGCTGGTTGGACAATCAACGGCCGGTACCTGAATGTCGGACGCATATCCGAGAGCGTCACGCCATGGGTCCCGATCGGTTGATAGGGATCGGAGTAGACCGGCTCGACTATACGAAGGGCATCATCGAGCGGTTCCTTGCCGTGGAACGATTGTTCGAGCTGCAGCCTGAATGGGTGGGAAAATTTTCTTTCATTCAGATCGCCGCGCCGAGCCGGACGATCCTCGATCAGTACCAGCATTTTCACGATCAGGTCTATGCGCTGGCCGAGCGCATCAACAAGCGGTTCGGCCGTGAAGGGTACGAACCGATCGTCCTGAAAGTGAAGCACCACGAGCCGCCGGATGTGTTCGAGTATTATCGAGCATCCGATCTCTGCTTCGTCACGAGTCTTCACGACGGCATGAATTTGGTAGCCAAGGAATTCATTGCGGCGCGCGATGACGAACAAGGGGTGTTGATTCTCAGTCAGTTCACCGGGGCCGCGCAAGAATTACCCGAGGCGCTGGTGGTCAATCCCTACGATAATGATCAATGCGCAGCAGCCCTGCACATGGCGCTCTCGATGCCGCCGAAAGAACAACGAGCCCGCATGCGGAGCATGCGCGGGCTGATTCAGGAGTTCAACGTCTATCGCTGGGCCGGACGCATGCTCATGGATGCGGCACGGATGCGCCGCCGCGTTCGCGTGATGAAGCAGGTTGGACAGGCTTCGGGACAGGTTCGGTAATCGTCTTCATGCGAGATGTGCTCAGAGCTCCAGGCAAGCGAGTGCTCGATCGGGTTGCGGAACAAGGCGCGGCGTTGTTTGCGTTCGATTTCGATGGGACGCTGGCGCGCATCGTTCAAGATCGGCATGCGGCCGTCCTCACGCAGCCCATTCGGGAGGCGCTGCATGCCCTGGCGGTGAAAGCGCCGACTGCTGTCATCTCAGGTCGTGCTCTCGTTGATCTACAGCCGCGCGTTGAGGGCATTCCAACTCACCTGGTCGGAAATCACGGACTGGAAGGATTGCACACATCGGAGCGGGTCATGCACCAGGCGCGGGACTGTTGCCGTGCCTGGCTCAAGACCGTGCTGAAGGAGCAGCAGAACCTCACCAAGGCCGGAGTGGTCGTGGAGGACAAGACCTATTCGCTGACCTTCCACTATCGGCAGGCCTCTTCTTCGCAGGACGCGCGGGAAGCCATCTTTCATACGGCGGCGTTATTAAGTCCCGCGCCGCGGCTGGTCATGGGGAAATCGGTGGTGAACACGATTCCGCCCGGCAGCCTGCACAAGGGATCGGCAATGTTGGAGTTGATGCACCAACTGCAGAGCTCATCGGCCCTGTACGTCGGCGACGACGATACCGACGAAGATGTGTTTTCATTGCCCGATGAACGCATCGTCACGGTGCGCATCGGAAAAAAAGCCACGTCAGCCGCCCAGTTTTACCTGGAGCGGCAGTCGCAGATCGGCTTATTGCTGCAATATCTTGCCGAGGCTCGCAGCCGGGTGTCGGTGCCCTAACCCTCCTGCGCGGCCACGCCCTTTTTATACAGGCTATAGATGTAGACCGGGATGGTGACCTCTTTGAGGGCTTGCTGGAGCAAGGGAGAGACCTTTTCCCACTCCAATCCACCGACTCCGGTCGCCAATCGAGACAGGGCGACACTGTTAATCTTATGTTCCTGCAATTCGTGTTTCAATGCCTGCAACGCATGATTGACGTTGGGCAAGGAGGCCTTGCCGGGGTGATCCTGATCACTGGACGGCGCTTCTTGGGTGAATAAGTTAATGATGACCGGAGAGTTCGGCCCCTTCCATGACCACGCGCTCCCTGGCTTGGGATGGTAGGTTTGGCAATAATGGCGAAAATCTTTGTACATCCCAGGCCACTGCTCGCGGAGCGACAGCGCCAACCCCTGCTTGAAATTATCGTTCGGGGCCACGCCATGCGCGATTGCACCTGCGGTGGTTAACAGGATATCTCCGGTGACTTCCTTGAGCATGAGTGACGCCTCCCTGGTTAGAATGGATCC
>JBDTWG010000285.1:0-4981 GCA_040006855.1 Nitrospira sp. | reverse complement strand
GGATCGTCGCGCCGCTCGCGATGATCCTGACGGCCGAGTGGACGGAACACCTCATCCAGCTGGCGCAGCTCCGTCACTACGTACCATCGAATGAGGGCCGCACTCACAACTTCTGGATCCAGATGTCCAGCTGCGCGACAATGATCAAGGTCTGGCTCACCCTGGGCCTATACGTGAGCCTGGTTGGACTCGTCGTGAAAATCATTTTCACATGTTCGGATCGGCGCCTAGAACCTGCTGCCGCTGAATAATCCGTGATCTCCACACCCCTATTCACTCGGAGGATACAATGGCAACCATCGAACACTTTATCGGTCATCCTGTGGTACAGAAATCCGTCCGCGATGCCAAGACGGCCTGCCAAGGAAAAGAGATCTCAGACATATTGGATGCCAATGGCCTCCAATATGTGGATCTCGTCATGGAAGGCGGGGGCGTGCTCGGCGTTGCCCTGACCGGCTATACCTATGTCTTGGAACAGGCCGGCATCCGCTTCCTGGGTATCGGCGGCACATCGGCAGGATCGATCAACGCATTGATGATCGCCGCCTTGGGCCCGCCGGAAGAAGCCAAGAGTGAGACGCTCCTGCGGGTGCGGGCCGAGATGCCGATGGGGGCATTCATAGACGGCGATCAAGATGCCCGCGACTTTTCCCATGCCGTGCTGAACAAAGTCGGGATGATGAAGCTGCCGTGGAAAGCCATGCAAATCATGGACAATCTCACGGATGATTTGGGTTTGAATCCTGGCACGGCATTTTTTAACTGGCTGACGGATGAACTGACGCAAGCTGGCATCCGGACCAACGCCGATCTGCTGAACCGACTTCGGACCGTCCCAAGGGGTCTGCGCCTTCGTCCGAGCCGGACGGACGCAGATCTGAAAGGCGACGACACCTATGGCAAGCTTATTATGGTTGCCATAGGTATCACCACGAAGACCAAGGTCAAGTTTCTTAGAATGGCGGAGCTCTATTGGGCTTACTCGGACGAAGTAAACCCAGCCTGTTTCGCCCGCGCATCGATGTCCATTCCCTTTTTCTTTCACCCCTTCCGTGTCGACCATTGTCCGCAAGATAAAGCGAAGTGGAACGCTCTCGCCGATTACAATGGCTCGCTACCAGACAGTGTCATGTTCATTGATGGGGGCATCATGTCCAATTTTCCCATCAATGTCTTTCACCAACCCTATCGTGTTCCGACTTCCCCGACTTTCGGCGCCAAAATTGGGGCGGATCGCGAACAGCCGGCCATGATCAGCAAGCCATCCCAGTTACTCAGCGCGGTGTTCGATGCGGCTCGGCATACGCTGGACTTTGATTTCATCTCACGGAACCCGGATTACGAACACCTGGTCGCCATGATCGATACCGGCGATCACAATTGGTTGAATTTCAGCATGGAAGACAGAGATAAAGTCGATCTCTTTGCACGCGGCGCGAAGGCGGCCGCTGACTTCTTGCGCACCTTCAATTGGACCAAATACAAAACCATCCGAAAAGGCATTGCCGATGCGTTTCTGGCGAGCTATAACAACAACGACGTCTCAGCCGCAATGTCTGGCAAAGGGCATCGGATTGGTGCCCTGTCCACACCTTAGCCCTGAACGGAAAAAAGACGACGGCTTCACTCTGCCGGGTGAGGATGGTTGCGTCTCGTAATCCATCACAAGCATCTGGCGAGGGCGACGGTGCACCTGCTCCTAATCATGACGCTGTGATCATCTCTCCTGCTCGCGGCCTGTGTCACGACTCCTTCACCGCATGAGATGAAACGGCTCACCGAAAGCATCGATGGGAACTTGCGCACTGGGGCAATCGCACGGTTTCCTACGGCGACGATGGAGAGCCCGTGATCATAGGCTTCAAGAGTGGGACGGCGATGGGCCATGCGGGATGCAATCGTTCACTACCGGAATCTCAAGGCCGGAGACGTAACGGTGTCACGCGGAGTCAGGACGCGCATAGTTTGCGAGCCCCAACGCATGGAGTATGAGGCCGCATTCATCCACGCATTTGAAGCCTCGACACGCTATCGTCTTGACAACGAAAGCCTGTCGTTTGAGAGTGACCTCGCCCCACCGTTAGAGTTTTACCGCCGCCCGCTGGAGCGGTAAGACTCGCGCGATTCCCACTTTCCCATATTGGCATCCATTGATTCACGTTCACTTCCTTCACTCTCCACGCCGCATCCATTAGTTGCGACTATGCGGCTGGTCCACCCGCCTATTGACACCTTGAAGCGTCGGCGGGTGCTCGTCACGTAAAGCGCTGGACGAGCCAGCAAGCCGGTCGCTACGAAACCGGAGCTTGATGCAGTTGCGTCTCGACGCCATTGCGCTCCTCCATGCCATGCCGGAGTACGTCGAGCCTGTCATTCGCAGTCGCATCTGCGACCTGGCATTCGGTAGCGTGCAGCAACTGCTCGATCGAAGGTAGGATCAGTTCCTCTTTCGATCACTGGATGATCGCACCCGGGATGAGGCGACAGACGTCCCAAGACTCGAGGTTTTGGCCCGCATCTCGCAGAGCTATCTCGTGACTCCCGGGAGAGGCCCCAATAGCGTATAGCAGGTACAGGGAACTCCGCTGGAACCGGGCTGTGTTAACGGGCATTGCCCGGCTTGAGTCGCACAGACTATAGCCTGGCGCCTGACGCTCCGAGACGAGACTGCTTGATAGGCATTCGTATCGACCACCGGTGGTGAAGCTTGATCCGAGACATTCTTAGCGAGGCCGGCCTGGACCGCTTGATCTGCGATTTTCATCAGTCCATCCGGAATCTTGTAACTGGTGCAGTTGTTTTTGACTTCGTCTGTGCTAAAGCCGCTCTCCTTCATCGCAATCATCTCCTGACCACTGCAGGTGTGCTGCGCAACGCAGGAGACGAACGCTAATGGGATAATGACTGCTCCGAGAGCCCGCCGTAACTGTTTCATGATCAATCCTCCTCTAAGACAGAAGATTGTGGAACCTCTTACGGCTGCTTCCTGTTGAGCTAGAGTCGGGACGAAGCTGCCGTTGACTACGTATATGAGCAAACAGCAGGCCAGAGCTAAATTTGGATGCATTCAACTCAACTCGTTGAAACATGGCTCCCTGTCCCTTTTCGCGAACAGAGCCGCTGTATCTTATGCGATATACCAGTGAAGCGTGCTTGCTCCGGGCACTAGGCCCAAGCCCCTGTGGAAAATGCTTGGAATGGACGTTCAATCTTGGCAGGATGTCCATGAACAGCGGGGTGGCTTCCCTCTCACGACCGTCACCGAGCTGGCTCATATTAAATCGTTGGAGGTAGAACCATGGCCAAGGGCAGCATCATGCTTCAAATCGCGGTGGAGCAACTGCTCTCACCCGCCGTCACGTCTGCACCGGAGATCTGGGCCGTCGCGCTCGACTCATTGGATGGAGACCGAACGACGGTTCGCGAGATCGCAACTGAAAAGAGTCACGCGTTTTATGGCTGGGCTGATCAGGGACATGAGTTCGGCCAGCTCCAATTCACCCAATATTGTTTAACGGACCTGTGGTTGGTCTTCCCGAGCCTCCGCCGGCCACCGGCCATTCTGCATGCCCCCTCACATGTCTCCTCGCCGCCTATCGACGGCGCCACGATAGTCCTCTTGCGTGTCCGAGACTTCGGCTACAGTGTTGATGCCCATGCCCAATTCGTCCTGGGACGGCGCGTTGGATCGCACGCCTACGTAGACGAAGTATTGCCCGCCTAACAGAAGGGCGAACAGGTCCGCCGGCTCGCGTCGCGGACGGCTTTGTAAACCCTCCTGTGAGCTCTAGTCATGTCGTCTCGAACTGCCCATTGCACTCTGTAAGAAGGGAGCCTGTCATGGAAATTTCGATCATCGGCCCAGGTGAAGTCGTGATTCGGTTCATCGATTCCAACGGGAAGACGCTGGTGCAGGAGACACTCGTCGTGTCGGGTTCTCCGACCGTCGAAGGAAGACGAACCATCGACCTTTCGGTCGGGACAGCCGACGGTCAGAGGCCACTCGCTCCGGTCCTGGTACGGCAGGGCAGCTCGAAGCAGCGCGTCATGTTTGACGGCGACACCCCCTCACGCTTCACGCAGAAACGCTGTAAAGAGATCGGTTGCACGGTCAAAGTGGCAAAAGCGGCCGCGAGCGGACAGGCCACGCCTCCCAAACAGGGCGGCGCATCGGTGCGGCTGAGCAATGACCATGCTCTCGCCAAGTTGATCAAGACGGCGGGGAACATGGCTCGAAGTCAGGAGAGAGGACGATAACGAGGCCGCTGCATTTGCGAACGGGACCCCGCTCCGCGTAATCTAGCTGATCTCACTTCACTCGGGAGAGGAAACCATTACGCCCCGGTATCTCATAGCTGCTCAGGTCGTCGCCTCGCTCCTCCTGCTTGCCGGCTGCGCCATCGAGCAGGAAATTTCGCGCACGCCGCGCACGGCGGTCGAGCAGCTCTTGCTGACGGGAGCCGTCGATCGGGCCTTAACGAATCTGACGCTCACGCTTCCAGCCCAGGCCAGTCTGCATCTCGAAGTCAGCGGGTTTTACATCGATCGCGCGCGGCTCAACATGCGGGATCAAACGTCCGGATCCGTGCAGGATCCCACGGTGGATTTCCTCTTTGTTCGGGATACTGTCGCGGTGGCACTCGGTCGAATGGGCTATCGCATCCGCAAACGCGAAGACCACCCCGCCTATCTCGTTCGCGTGTCCATCGAAGCGCTCGGCACCATGCAAGGTCTGACCTTCGTCGGCATGCCGCCTATTCAGAGCGTGGTCATCCCTTTTGCCCTTCCGGAATTGACCATCTATAAGCTCCAGGCCCAAAGTGGCTATGCCAGATTTCACCTCGATGTCTTCGACGATCTCACCGGCGACTACAAAGGATCGTCCGCCACGATCATCGGGCGCACCCACTACGATCAAACTACGGCGTTGTTTTACATCACCTGGATTACCACCGACCTGACGGCGCCACCCTGAACG
>JBDTWG010000284.1:0-4987 GCA_040006855.1 Nitrospira sp. | reverse complement strand
TATGTGGATGATGTCGAATTTTCTCCCATGGATGCCAGCCGGTCCGATCCCGCTTATCTGTGCGAGGTGGTTGAAGCCGTCATCGCGGCCGGGGCGGGGACGGTCAATATTCCTGACACGGTGGGCTATGCCAATCCTCAGGAGTTCGGCGCGTTGATTAAGAGAATCAAGGACACGGTGCCGAATAGCGGGCAGGCCGTGATTTCTGTCCATTGTCACAACGATTTGGGGTTGGCCGTCGCCAATAGTCTCGCTGCGGTGATGGCAGGGGCCGGCCAGGTGGAGTGTACGATCAATGGCATCGGCGAGCGGGCTGGCAACACCTCACTCGAAGAGATCGTGATGGGTCTTCGGACACGAAGGGATTGGTATGGGGCCGATACGAAGGTCGTGACAGAAGAGATTTCCAAAACCAGCCGCCTCGTGAGCAAGATCACAGGTATGGTGATTCAGCCCAATAAGGCCATTGTCGGCGCAAATGCGTTTGCGCACACGTCGGGCATTCACCAAGACGGCTTGCTCAAGGATAAGACGACCTACGAGATTATGCGGCCGGAATCCATTGGTCTTGAGCAGAATAAACTGGTGATGGGCAAGTTGTCCGGGCGCCATGCGTTTCGCCAACGGCTGGAGGACTTGGGCTACAACCTGACTGAAGAAGAGGTCAACCACGCCTTTGAACGATTCAAGCGACTGGCGGACCAGAAGAAAGAGATCTACGAGGAAGACCTCGAAGTGATCGTGTCCGAGGAAGTCGCGAAAATGTCGGAGCGGGTGATCCTGAAGTCGTTTCACGTCGAAAGCGGGACCAACATGGTGCCCAAGGCCACAGTCGAGTTGGAAATCGACGGTAAATCGGTGACGCAGAGTGGGACGGGTGACGGGCCGGTGGACGCGGTGTACCGCACGATCGCCGCCATGACCCAGACGAAGAGTAAGTTGCTCATGTTCGGGGTCAATGCCATCACCGGTGGAACAGATGCGCAAGGGGAAGTGTCTGTGAGGCTAGAGGAGGATGGCCGTACGGTGTCCGGTCACGGGGCTGATACCGATATCATTACCGCGTCCGCGCGAGCCTACCTGAACGCTCTTAATAAGCTGGCGTATTTCGCTTTGAAACAAGCGGAGGGAATTCAGAAGGTCAGCTTGATTTGATCCGCAGCTGCAAGGTAGATTCCTCAGTCCTCGCTGGTGCCCCCGCGCCGGCTTGGACTAAGCGACGCCGCTCAGTGACGCCCATCGCGAGCGTTCATGCCGGGACGATGCATAATGCTGAATACACATCTTCAACGCTGTCCGGAATTTTTGGCCGGAGACCATACGAGGTTGCGGGAACTGCTTCACCCTGCGAAGGCCTCCCTTACCTTAGGTTATAGCCTGGCGCACGGAATGCTCGATCCGGGCAAGCAGTCTCTCTGGCATCGCTTGAAATCTTCCGAGGTGTACTATTTTCTCGCGGGGCGCGGCGTGATGAACATCGAGGAAGAGTCCACGGCGGTGGAACCGGGCTCGGTGATCTATGTGCCGCCGGGTGCTAAGCAATCTTTATTGAATAGCGGAACGGATCCGATGGAGTTTCTCTGCCTGGTCGATCCCGCCTGGACCGCGGAGGATGAGGCAGTCGTTGAATAGCCGAGAGGAGATGGACAGGTGAAAGCGAGAATTGCAGTCTTGGCCGGAGACGGAGTCGGCCGCGAAATTGTACCGGAAGCCGTCAAGGTCTTGAAGGTGGTGGCCGAACGATATGGCCATAGCTTTGAATTTGTTGCCGGTGATGTCGGCGGCCATGCCATCGATAAAGTCGGGGTGCCGTTGCCGCAGGAGACGCTGTCGATTGCGAAGCAAAGCGACGCCGTGCTGCTGGGAGCGGTTGGTGGTCCGAAATGGGAAGGCCTTGAGTACAGCCTTCGTCCGGAGCGCGCTTTACTTGGCTTACGAGAACAACTCGGGCTCTATGCCAATTTGCGCCCGGCCAAGCTCTATCCTATGCTCGCCGATGCGTCCACATTGCGACGAGAGGTCATCGAGGGCATCGATATGCTCGTCATCCGTGAGCTGACTGGAGGGATATACTTCGGCAAACCGAAGGGAATTGAAAAATTGCCCGGCGGTGGAGAACGCGGGTTCAATACTGAAGTCTATACGACGGATGAAATTCGTCGAATCGCGGTGGTGGCGTTTGAAGCGGCGCGCAAGCGCCGGAAGAAGGTCACCTCGGTCGACAAGGCTAATGTGCTGGAGTCGTCAGAGTTGTGGCGGCGGGTGGTGACGGACGTGCAGAAGGGCTATGCCGATGTGGCCCTGAGCCACATTTACGTCGATAATTGCGCGATGCAGTTGGTCCGTAATCCGCGACAATTCGACGTGTTACTGTGCAACAACATCTTCGGCGATATCCTCAGCGACGAAGCGGCAATGCTCACCGGCTCGATCGGCATGTTGCCCTCCGCCAGCATCGGAGCCAAGGTGGGGCTCTTCGAGCCGATTCATGGCAGCGCGCCGGACATCGCCGGAAAAAACATCGCCAATCCGATTGCGACCATTGCCTCCGCGGCGATGATGCTCTCCTATGCGTTTCATTTGGACAAGGAAGCCGAAGCGATAGAGCAGGCGATTGTCACGACGCTTGAACAGGGACTTCGCACGAAGGACATTCATGCCGAGGGTATGCGGTTGGCCGGCACCACCGAAATGGGCGATGCCATTGTGCGCAATCTCGCCTCGTGAATCACGATGACACGCACAACGCAATCCGGAATTATTGAGACCGTGGTCGGGACCGGCGAGCCAGGCTACGCCGGAGACGGCGGACCGGCTAGCGCGGCTTCGTTAAACGAGCCGAAAGGTCTCTGTGTGGACCAAGCCGGGAATTTCTACATCGCGGATTCTGAAAATCACGTCGTGCGACGTGTCGATCGGACGACGGGTGTGATTACCACGGTCGCCGGCGTCTGTCCAGCTGGTATGACCGGACCGGTTCCACCGCTACAGGCTGCGGAAGTTCCGATAGCCGAAGACGAGGATCCCTTTGCCGACGCCTCTGCGGATGCGACGAAGGCCTACTCGCAAGTGACCGATCTCAGTGGAACGGTACGTTATGTCACAGGGGGCCGGCTCACCGTAGAGCACGACTCCGGGGATGGCGGCCCTGCCCGTCGCGCCCGGTTGAACTTTCCCAGCGCCGTGGCCGTCGATCGTATCGGCAACCTGTACATTGCCGATACGATGAACCATCGAGTGAGACGAGTCGATGCGGCGACCGGCGTGATTACGACGGTTGCGGGAACCGGGCAGGCGCGCTATTCCGGCGATGGCGGCCCGGCGGATCTTGCGGCGCTCAACGAACCCACTGGTCTGGCCGTGAGTGACGAAGCTCTGTACATTGCCGACCAGAGCAATAATCGTGTGCGTCGAGTGCAACTCTCCACGAACGTCATCACGACCATAGCAGGAGATGGAACGGCGGCCTATAGCGGAGATCAGGTTCCGGCCGATCAAGCCAGTCTGTCGGGACCAAGCGGCGTGGCGCTAGCGGGGAAGGGGATGCTGTACGTGGCCGATACCTTCAATAGCCGGATACGATCCGTCGATGTGGCGTCCGGACAGATTGCGACCGTGGCGGGCGACGGAGGAACGTACCGCTATCAAGGACCAGAGGAGCCCTGTTCTCGGAGTCTCTCCAGGCCTACCGCGATTGCCGTCGATCACGACGAGAGATTGTATCTCACGGATTCGGACAATCACTTGATTCGTGTTTGGGATCCTCAGACGAAGACCATTAAGCGTTTGTCCGGCACCGGCATTGCGCAGTTCGGTGGCGACGGCGGTGATGCTTTGGCAGGCAGTCTCAATTACCCATTCGGTGTGGCAGTTGATGCGACCGGGACCATCTATATCGCAGATACATTCAACCACCGTATCAGAGTTCTGACCGCGATTGTGTGAGGACAGCAGCATGTTGAAGAAGAAAAAGGCCTACACGGTGGCAGTGCTGGGAGCCACGGGGGCTGTTGGGAAGGAAAGTCTTGAGATCCTAGAAGAACGTAATTTTCCTCTCGAGACGTTGCGCTTGTTTTCGTCGAAACGGTCGGCGGGCGAAGTTCTGTCGTGTCAGGGTAAAGAGTACAAGGTTGAGGAGCTGACGGAAGCGTCTTCTTTTGTCGGAGTGGACATTGCCTTTGTGTCCGCGACGGATGCTATCAGCCGGGACTATGGCGCGCGCTTGGGGGCGGCAGGCGTTGTGGTCATCGATGATAGCGGAGTCTTTCGGATGGATCCCGATGTACCGCTGGTGGTGCCGGAGGTCAATGCGGCTGCGCTCCGATCAATGAAGCGGGGCATTGTGGCCATTCCCAATTGCACAACGACCCCACTCGTCATGGCGCTCAAGCCGCTTCGCGATGCCGCCGGCATCAAGCGGGTTGTCGTGACGACCTTTCAGTCGGTATCTGGAACGGGGTCAGCGGCTATGGATGAGTTAGTCGATCAGACGAAAGCGTTGATCTCTTTCCAAGATGTAAAGGTGGAGGTCTATCCCTATCAAATCGCGTTTAATCTCTTGCCGGCTGTCGGCTCGTTCGGTGAAGGCGGCGATTGCTCAGAAGAGGTTAAGATCGTCCGAGAGACCAGAAAGATTCTCGAGATGCCCTCCCTGCGGGTCACAGCGACCACCGTGCGGGTCCCGGTGCTGCGCTGCCACTCTGAGGCCGTCAATGTCGAACTCGAACGGCCGTTGAAGGCGAACGAGGCCCGAGCCGCCCTTGCAGAGATGCCAGGAGTCATCGTCTACGACGATCCTCTGAAGAAACTGTACCCCATGCCGTTCGACGTCTCGGGCAAAGATGAGGTGTATGTGGGGCGGATCCGCGAGGATGAATCCATCACCAATGGGTTGAATCTCTGGGTCGTGAGCGACAATCTCCGGAAGGGTGCTGCCCTCAATGCCGTTCAAATCGCTGAATGTTTGATACAATGAGTGATGGTACCC
>JBDTWG010000283.1:0-5003 GCA_040006855.1 Nitrospira sp. | reverse complement strand
AGGATGCTCACGCCGAGCACCGCACCAAACCCGAAGCACAGCCGCCATCCCAGATATTCCGGGATCAGCAGCGGATTCAGCAACACGATGGTGAGCAGCGCGCCGACAGCAGTCCCGAGCCACCAGCTGCCGTTGATCGCCAGATCCGTATGCCCTCGGGTGCGCGCCGGAATGAGTTCGTCTATGGCGGAATTGATCGCCGCATATTCGCCCCCGATACCCGCGCCGGTGAGGAAACGAAAAAACATGAAGCTCCAGAGATTCCAGGAGAAAGCCGTCAACACGGTGGCCGCCAGGTACAGCAAAAGAGTGATCATGAACCACTTCTTCCGCCCCTGACGATCAGTGAGGTAGGAGAAGACGATGGCGCCGAGGACCGATCCGGTCAAATAGGCGGATGCGGTGAGTCCCACTTCGGAAGCTGTGAGGTTCAGCGTGGTGCTTAGCGTAAGTACCGGACCGAGGGCGGCCACAATGGAGACCTCGAGTCCATCCAGGATCCAGGTGACTCCGAGGGCTGTGACGACCAACCAATGCCAGCGCGACCACGGCAGGCGGTCCATACGTTGAGGGATACTTGTCGTAATGGAATCATCAGTGGCGGGCATTTGTTATCGTACCATTATCGGCTCACGACATGGGAGTGAAGGAACCAAAAACCGGCTGATCGTCTTATGCGTGGGACGGAGACGACTGTGGATTCTCGTCGGTGATGTGCACCCGTCTTCGCTCTCGCGGGAAGCCGATTTTGCTCTCGACGCCCACGCCGGCGAACAAAAGATGTGGCAGGTGATGACGGAGGGCGAGTTCACGCGCTTTCGTCGCGCGACCGAGGTTCCCATTAACCGGGTCTTTGAAGCAGGAGCGGAGTGAACTGACTCACAATATTCGTTCCAAGCTCGCTCATTTCCCTCTCCCTTGTCGCGAGTAAGGACTTCCCAGTGGGTGCCGGATCGCCGTTCGCTGCACGCTCGAAGGGCAGCCGGCAGCTCCCTTCTACTCCTAATCCGTAAACAATCTCACCGCGACCTTCTGTCCCTTGATGCGCGTCCGCCCGAGCGCTTCGATGATCTGCCGAGCCGCTGCTTCCTGCACATCCACCAAAGAAAATCGCTCCTCGACCTCGATCGCGCCGATCATGCGCGAAGGCACGCCTGCTTCATTCGCAATGGCGCCGACCAGATCGCCGGGCCGGATGCCCGCCGCTCGCCCGGCTCCGACGTACACCCGCACGGTTCCGGCCGCCCGGCCCCCGCGACTGGGCCCTCCTCGCGGCGCACGCGCACGATCCCCCTGCGGGCTCGTCGATCCATAGGAGGGACGCGAGGACCGATAGGGCTCCGGCGCCCTTAACGATCCATCGGGAATCTCTTCTTCCGCCCGCTCTCCACCATGCGAACGGTAGACCAACTTGATGGCGGCGGCAGCGATATCCGCCGGGTCAGCCGATCCTGCCAGAGCCTGGACGACACGATGAAAATCTTCCAACTCACCCGCCTCCAAGGTTTCTTGAATGGCGGTTTTAGTACGTTCCAGTCGTTTGGCCAGCAAATCACCGAGAGACGGCACGGGGGAAACTGTGATTTTCGCTTTGGTATGTTGTTCCACGCTTCGCAAGAACCGTTGTTCCCGCGGCTCGATGATCGTCATCGCGGCACCCTCTCGTCCGGCCCGTCCCGTCCGCCCGATACGATGGACGTAGACCTCCAGTGACGAGGGGAGATCGTAATTGATCACGTGGGAGACGGAAGGAATATCCAACCCGCGCGCAGCCACATCGGTCGCCACCAGGAGCTCGGTTTGCCCGGATCGAAAGGCTTGCATGACGCGATCTCGCTGCACCTGGCTCATGCCGCCGTGAATGGCTTCGGCGCGATACCCGCGACTGTTCAGCGCCGCCGTCACTTCGTCGACTTCCAAACGCGTTCGGCAGAAAACGAGGGCCGACTTAGGCGTCGCGATATCCAACACGCGCGCCAAGGCCGACACCTTATGCTGCCGCGCCACCACATAGGCGATCTGCTGCACGCGCGGCGCCGCGCCCGCCTTGACCGGCTCGCGGGCAATCGTCACGTCCACCGGATTCTTCAAATGTCGGCGGGCAATGGAGGCAATCCGAGGCGGCATAGTCGCCGAAAAGAGCGCGGTCTGTTTGGTGGCCGGGGTTTGTTCGAGAATGGCGTCGAGGTCATCCGCGAAGCCCATGTCGAGCATCTCATCGGCCTCATCGAGCACGACGACTTCGAGGTCAGCCAATTTCAATGTCTTGCGACGAAGATGGTCCAAGGCTCGCCCCGGTGTCGCGACGATGACTTCCACCCCGCGACGGAGCACCTGCAGTTGTGGTCCCATCGCCTGCCCGCCGTACAACGCCAGGACGCTGATCCGCAGTTCTTTACCGTAGCGTTGCACCGCCTCACTCACCTGTACCGCTAGTTCCCGGGTCGGCACCAGCACGAGCGCGGTGGGCCGATTTCGCGGACCATGTGCGATGCGCTGCAGCAACGGCAGGGCGAACGCGGCCGTCTTGCCGGTTCCCGTGGCGGCCTGGCCCAGCAGATCACGTCCTTCCAACAGCGGGGGGATCGCTTCGCGCTGAATCGGGGTCGGCTCCTCGTAGCCCAAGGCTTCAAGGGTCGTGAGGAGCGAGGCTTCTAACCCGAGCGCGGCAAAACCGGGAGAGAATCCTTTGGCTGTTGGTTCCGTCTGGGAATGCGTCGTGGTGTGTTTCATGAGGTGGGATAAACCTTTCTTGGTGGTGCTAGCGGCTGTTCATGATCTGCGATCATCTTCACTATGCGGTTAGGATTTCATGCCCGCGGGCCACATGGATTCCAGCTCAGGGAATTTTTTCTTGTAATCTTCGTGGCTCGTGCGGATGACGTTCAGCGCCTCTTCTCGCCCGTACATGCTCGTGATCTCGACTTTGTGATGCGTCGACCCCGGCGCATGTTTGTAGGTCAGAAAATAATGCTGCAGCCGGTCGAGGAGGGTCATCGGGCAGTCTTTGAGATCGGTGTACGTGCCATAGACCGCATCGTCCCGCATCACTGCGATGATCTTGTCATCCGCTTCGCCGCCGTCCGCCATACTCAGCCCGCCGATCGGAAGGGCCGTCAGTAAAATATCGCTATGGGGGATCGTCTTTTCGGTCAGCACGCAGATATCGAGAGGATCGCCGTCGCCGATCATGTCCGGCCGATTGGCGCGTTTTCCGAAGAGCCTGGCCACGCCCTCGCCGCAGTAGGTTTGCGGAATAAGGCCGTAATACACCGGGCAGAAATTCGAGAAGCGTTGCGGCCGGTCCACCTTGAGAAATCCGCTGGCCTTGTCGACTTCATACTTCACCGTGTCGGTGGGCACAATTTCAATGTAGGCTGTCACCACGTCAGGCGCATGCTCGCCCATGGACACCCCGTGCCAAGGATGCGCCTTGAACATGAGGCTCATCAATCGCTGCGCCGCGTCGATTTCCTTCTTACTCATCCTATGAGATTCCCCCTATAGATCCCCTCGGAGCTGACCGTCTAGCGATCGTGCGATCCGGCAAGGTCTGAAATGATGGTACGAAATACCGATCGTGAACAAGAGTTACGGGCTGGAGAAACAGGTAGTTTATAACACATTGCGACAGAAGGAAAACAGCAGGATCTGACGAGGCGCCGGTCCCAGGGCCGCTCAGCGGCATGAATTTCATCGCTCAGGGGAGTATGCTGGGATTTTGCCCCAATGAAGAGGTGATGTTGTTATGAATCCCATTAAATATCTGCTCATCGGCGGAGGCCTGGCCTCCAGCCAAGCGGCCAAACAGCTTCGGCAACTCGACCCGCAGGCCACGATCACCCTGGTGACGGACGATCCGCATCCTCCCTATGATCATCCTCCGCTTTCAAAGGATTTCCTGCGCGGCGAGATGCCGAAGGAAAAAGTCTATTTCGATGAGCCCTCTTTCTACGAGACGCAGAAGATCGAGCTGAAATTAGGCACGGCGGTCACGGCGCTCGATCCTGACACCAGGACGGCGACGCTCGGCAACGGCGACCAACTGCGCTTCGACAAAGCGTTGATCGCAACGGGCGGCCGACCGGTGCACCTCAACATACCGGGCGCCGACCTCCCAGGTGTTCACTACCTCCGAACGCTGAACGATTCCGTGGCACTCGCCGCCGCAGCCACGCCCGGTTCGTTCGCGGTACTCATCGGTGCCGGATTCATTGGATTGGAAGTTGCGGCCTCGCTGACTCAACGCGGGGTGCAGGTGACGGTCGTTGAAACAGGCCCGCACATTTGGCCACGCTTTGCCGACGAGGCGCTCGCTCGCGCAATCCAGGAGCATTGCGCCGCCAAAGGTATCGCCTTTCGCACCGCCGAGTCCGTGACGGAGATCCAGCGGCAGAACGAGAGGTTTTCGGTGCGCCTCAAATCAGGCGCCGTCTTGCCCTGTCACTTCGTCTGCATCGGCGTCGGGATTGTGCCCAATGTAGAATTAGCCCAACAGGCGGGACTCACCGTCGACAATGGCATCGTTGTCGACGAGTATCTGGAAACCTCCCGGCCGGGCATCTATGCGGCCGGGGATGTGGCGAACTATGTCGATCCCCTCTTCGGCAAGCGCCGTCGAGTTGAACATTGGGGCCATGCCGAATACAGCGGTCAGCTCGCCGCCCAGAACATGACCGGTGCGCGCCGCCCGTACGATCTCCTGACCTATGTCTGGTCCGACATCTTCGACCTGCATCTCGAATTCGCCGGCGACGAAAAGGAGCATGACCAGATGCTGCTCCGTGGAAAGTTGGACGACCTGTCGTGCATCATCCTCTATCTCAAGCAACACCGGCTCATGGCCTACTTTGCCATCAACGCGAACAACCAAGACCTTCCCCCTCTGCAGAAGCTCATCAAAAACAAAACTGATCTCGCGGGCCGAGAGACCGCGTTACAAGATCCTACCCTGCCGCTCAAGAGTTTGCTGGCCTCCTAGCAGGATGTGCCCGATCTCCCCG
>JBDTWG010000282.1:0-5007 GCA_040006855.1 Nitrospira sp. | reverse complement strand
TCCGGCGATTTTTCGCCGAAGAGGCGCCGAATGGTTTCACGAAAAGATAGCTCGGTTCTGGCGCGGCCCGCTTCGCGGTAGGGAAATCCATCACGGCTCAGGTCGTCGATTTGCGTGCTCAGTTCGCGCAATTTTGCGATGCCGTGAGTGAGTTCGTCTGCAACGGTTGGTTTTGCCTTGCGCTGCGGGTCACTTGCTTTTGCTCGTGCCATAGGTCGTGCGCCTCTGTTTGGATCTAGTGAAAGGGGCCTGCAAACACTCAATACTTTGTCGGCCGTTCGGGGCTTGAACATAGGGACGCGTGCGCTAGTCAAACCACTCGACATCACCGGTTCCCGATGGCGCCGATTTCTTGGGATTTGCCGTGGTGGGCGGGCCGGCCAGGACTTGCTGCACCAGGTTCAGCAGCGCGTCACTGGTGAAGGGTTTCCTCAAAAACGGCAATCCGTCTTGCACAAGCCCACGGCTTCGTAAATCAGGGCTGGGACTGCTGGACATGAGAATCACGCGGATCTCCGGATGTCCTTCCAGTAGCCGCTCGACCATCTCAAGACCGTTTACACGGGGATAGGGATTCTTGTCGACGGACAGCTGGAATCCTGGCGGTGGCAGGAAGATATCGGCGAGGACGAGATCCACGGGCTTGGTACGTTCCGCACAGAGCCGGAGAGCTTCGGAGCTTCCCGGTGCTTGGAGAACGGTATATCCGGCCTCTTGCAGCGGTTTCGCGCTCAGTAGAAGAGTGGAGGGGTCATCATCGACAATCAAAAGAGTCGCAGGCTGTATCGATTCGGTGGTCATGGTAGCCTCTTCACTGGGCGCTCGATGTCACGCGGTATTAGAATGGATGGCGTTGCTCCTTGAGGCGTTCATATTCCCGCTGTTCGCAACTGCCCTGTTTGGCTCGTAGAGATTCCGGGACCTCCACAAAGCGCAAGGTGCAATATCGCTGGGCCTGGCGCCGCCGATCGAGATCCTGCTGTTCTTCCAGCTGCTGAAGCCGGGAAGTAAGGTCGATGGCTGGAAGGTCTTGCCCCATCGCCTTGTCTTGCCGAGAAGTCAGGGACGGTTCGTCACTGGAACGTGGGTGCGGGCCGTTCAACCGCCAATGCGTCAGCACATCGTCTTGGTTGAAGACAATGGTTAAGCCGAATTGGGAATACTCCCAGGTCAATTCGCCTCTCTCCGGATGTGCCCAGATAGAACGAGGCAGTCCATATCGGTTCCACACCTCATCCCGCAGCATGCCCACGCGCGGCGTGAGATTTCGGATTGCTATGATCTGCGCACGAATCGGAGACATATCCGTCTGCCTGCCGGAGGGTGCGTGCTTGGTGAGGGATTCCAGCGAGGTGCGCGGGGCTCGTAAGAGTCGCCACACCGTGACCAGTCCCGGCGCGCAGTCGGAAGGGTGCGGGTCTTCGAATACCATTTGGGTATCCAGTGGAAATCCGCCGATTTCTCGGGCGCGGGTGAAATTCTTGACCTCTTGCACAGCGGCCACATAGGCACGTTGGCGCCCCTCTTCCACGTTGGGCGCGCAGGAAGCGCGCCCAGTGAAGAAAACGTCATCGCCAAAGTGGAATAAGGCTTGCTCGGTCCAGAACGGACGATTCTCGGCGGCCCTTCCCATTGAGGTCGTAAGGAGACTGAGGCTGAGAAGTGCAGTCACAATGCGAGGGACCATACGCCTGCATGATGAACGATGTTGCGTGGCGACACCTCTGCAGTATAACGCGTGGGCCGGTAAAATCGACAAAAGAGCAATTCCTTGCTCATGCACCCTCCTGCGAGAACCGGCGTCCTGTTTGGACTGGCAATGAAAGGATCGGTGGCCCGCGGACGTTGGAAGACTCAGAATGGAAACGGTCAGTAGTTCGTCGGCGTGTTTGAGCTGTGGCTGCTGGATGCAGGTGAGGAGGCTTGAGGCTTGGGAAGACTCACCTCACTCGTCATGAGGCCGGACCCGGGAGGGCAGATATTCTCCGGTGCAATGGCGCCGGGGTTGCGCATGCCCCAGGCTGTCGCAAGGGCATGGCAGGTGAGGAGGGTGATACCTTCCTCGATATTCCCGAATCGTTCAGTTGACTGGGCCTTGCCGCTCCATTCAATTTCACCGGTATTCACGTCGACGGCCCTGAGAGCGACCGTGGCTGAGTAGACTCGCTGACTGTGGGGAAACCCGGCACTCCAATCTAAGGCCTCCCAGGATCCCACTTCGGCATTGCTAAAGACCACTAGCCGGGCGCCCACTAATTTGGCCATTCGCAGTACGTCTGTTTCCAGATACTGGTACCCCGTAAGGCTCACCTTTTGATCGGCCGCGGCCTGAAGCACCTTGGTTTGATCAACGACGAGAATCCCCTTCTTTAACAGCCAGGTGCTGGCGCTCTGAATCGTATCAGGGCGTCCACCCCAGACCACTGCCCGGGTATAGGGGGACGGGAGTTTTGAATGGAAGCCGTCGGTCGTGGGCGTTTCCACAAACGCGTATCCTCTGCAACCAGTGGTTGCTAACAGGATGGTACAGAGAATCAGGGGCAGGTTCACCGTTTTCATAGGTTTCTTACGTATAGGATTTGCCGGGAGTCGTCAACGTGGAATTGTTTCATTACAGGCACACAGCGCTGGGAGTAGGAGACGCGCTTGCTGTTGGGCAACAGTATACATGAACAATTCTACACAGGTCTTCGGTATTCGTCGAGACGATTGCTGGAAGCAGCGACACGGCCCCAGGTCCCGACAGGAGTCGGCACGCGGTGTCTCTTCATGAGAGCCCGATGGTGAGGTCTTGCGGTGAATTTCTACGGTTACCCGAGGCCGCGCATGAGCTGCAAGGAGAGTCGTGTCATGGAAAGAGACATGAGGCAGACGGGCTGCGTGCCCAAGCAAACGGCGGTTCTACTTGTGGCAAGTAGAACCGCCGTGGACTCACAGGATTTCGACCTGAGGGAAGGCACTCTGATCAGAGGTCTCATGTGGCCGGTCCGCCATGACCATTACCTGGATAGCGATAAACGGGACAAGCGCATAGCCGATCAGAATTAACGGGAACTCAATCATGGGATGGACTCCTTTTTATTATTAGGAGTGCCTTAATGCAATCTCGGGACCTCTTTATCGACCGCCCCGTATGACATTGATTCCCATAAGAACGTGCGCAGGTTAGTCTGAAAGACGCGTGAAGTAGGACAATAGCGAGTGGAAGAAACTTGTGCAATCAGAACACTTTGCGCTGAGCCAGAAGGCCTAAGGATGGTTGGGCAAGTGCAGAAAGCGAGTGCCGGGAATCGGGAAATCACGTACTGAACATACCGGGGTTGGATAAGCGCGGGTGGATCTGTCAGGCGCTGTGGAATAGGAAGGCGACGACGCGCCTGTCTAAAATATTGAACATGGAGGAGATTGGTGTCACCGCCCAGTTGTACTGGGCAATCTTTCAGCTACTATGGTTTTCGAAAAATTCCGGGCACAGTCAGCGTAGAGTTCACCCGCCGGCTCTCTCAGTTACTGCTGTTTCCTCGGTCACAGTACAGGCCAGGGCTGACTCGGCCAGCAACCCATTTCCAGTACAGGCAAAAATCGGTGCGGTGTGATTCATTGAAAATGTCCCGATAACAGACTCTGCCGTGCAAATACACTGCGGCTTTTCCGCCCTTAATGGCTTCGACCTCGCTCGCTGAGAACGGCCCCTCCCGTACTATTTCCGGGCGAGAAGCTTTTCCGATGAACCATTTAGTCGCCTTTGGGTTAGTGCTGACATGGCTACACTCGTCGTTGACTAGTTTGTTGATCAGCGGGTATTCCGCCACCGTAAGACGGGAAAATGCCCCGTCGTCATATGCAGGGGTTCGCCCGATGTTCTGAAAACTATCATGAACGCGCGGCATGATGCCTTCTTCGATAGTCGTCATTCCCTTTGGCCGCACATCGATATAAGCCCGCAACTGTCGCTTAGCCGCCTCTTGAGCAATATAATTTTCCCAGCCAGGATAACCTACCGCGAAGGCCGCAATAATCGCTGCGATGACTCCGACCCAAAAAAGCGTAAGCTTAACCCGAAACTGCTTGTCCTGGGCATCTTGAGTTGAGGAAGGAGGGGAAGTCGTCTGTATGTAGCTCCCGCCAGTTTCCTGCACGGGAGCGCGGCTAGGTTCATTTGGTGAACCTGGCGAGTTGCCGTCGTTTGGTTCCGTTTTATCCATAGTCGTCTGGTAAGTCCCTCCCCCTTACGAAATCATGTGTCGATCAGTGCGCCTGGACAGGGAGCCTGTATGCCTCACTATCATACCGGAGCGTAGTTTGTAGGAGCACTGGGAGTAGCCCTCGGTTACCCCGATTACCCTTATAAGATCCTATAAAAGCGCTGCATGACGCAACTCAGGCTAAAGGAGCATCCTGTGAGGGGCAATAAAGGGTGGCGAGTTCCCGGGACCGAACCCATTGACGGTCCGTTCAGTACAAGTCCTCGAGCGTGAGCTACCACTATGCCCATCCCTATCTGAAAAGGTTGCGGAACGATGTGGGGCCAGAACAGAGAACGATGTGATGGTTTCCCCGTTTAAGCTATAGGAACGACTCCTTGGGCGTGCTAGTGAATCGATAGATTCGAGAAGAATTGATGTTGCCCCTCATCATGAGCTGGCGATCCCTACGACGTGGTCGCATTTGAAGAGCGATCGTCATCAGAGATCTCAGTATCGGCTGAGGGCGCCCTTTTGATCGATTTTAGAGTTCTGGCTCGACGGGCGCATAATAACTCACCTCGCCATACTGACCGCACCTGCCACAGTGGCCTTGCCGCTGTTTAAGTTCCCCCCCGGGGGTCCAGGAATCCAGGAGAACGTCCAGGCGTACACGATCCTCGGGAACCTCCGCCATCGCCACTTTAATCAGACAGGCTCGGCAAAAGGCTAAAAGCTGCATAATTAATAGCTGTATATTGGAATTGTCGAGGGCCAACGACAGGTCGGACGGGTTGCAAAGGCATTGAAAGGACTTTTAGAC
>JBDTWG010000281.1:0-5021 GCA_040006855.1 Nitrospira sp. | reverse complement strand
CAGCAAAGAGAATGTGGAGTTGAGCGACGATCCATACCGCCGTGCGATTCCCCGTATAGGGAAACTCCACGGGGGGCGCACTGGGAGCCTGGGCATATGCCACACCTCCCAATACCGCCACAATCGCAAACATGGCCAACAAACAACGTTGCCAGATTTTCATGATGTCTCGCCGCTCCTCCTCAGTCGGAAATCAGAACTCTATTACTTGCCGGACTTGCCCGCTGGCGCGGCAGGAGCCGCAGCGGGAGCTGTCGCCGGTACCGCAGCAGGCGCTGCTCCACCGCTCACTTCAGCAGCAGGAACCCAGTCTTTCTTGTTGGGATCCCATCCTTTTCCGGTCAATCCGAACGTCCGCTCAAAGGCCATAATCTTCCAACGATCTTCCTCGGACAACTTGCTCTTCCAGGGCTTCATCTTGGTATTGGGAACGCCCTCGGAAATGCGCCAGAACCAAACCGAATCGGAATACATCTTCATCCGTTCGCCGTTTCGAAAATCCCGCGCTCCAGCCTTCACCGGCTTTCCGTCCTTGCCGTGACAACTCGCGCAATTGACATCGGGGTTCTTGCCGCCGATGTACAACTCACGCCCCTCTTCGATAATCTTTGGATCCGCCCACCATCCGGCAGGCATATGCTTATCGGCATATTCGGCCGGAGCCGGCGGCGGAGGAACGATCGGGCCTTCCGCTTCACCACCACAGCCAACCACAGCCAGTCCAAATCCAAGAATGCCGACCGCAATTCCCAACCTTTTCATGCCTGCTTGTTTCATAAGAAATACACCGCTCCTTTCTTCATGCCGACGCTCACCCCTGCGCCGACATCTATTATCTTCGACAGAAAAAAAGACGCTTCCCTGTAGCCGAATAAACAGCCACAGCAAAAGCGTCAAGACTCAGAATGCAACGAGGTCACGTTTCGACTTTCCCCGCCTACGTATTCATGTTCGATCCGGCGAGGAATAATGCCCCACGGACCGTGCCCTATTTCTGCCGCTTCCCCTGCCCCTTCCTTCGCCGCTGCTCTTCGCGCATCCGCTTGCGGGAGATCTTTAGCCCAATCCATCCCACAATAGCAACAGCCGCAACACCCAGTCCGTACATTAACCACTGCGGAGGACTGAGATCGCGCGCACACCCACTTCCGAAATCGACTCGAAGCTTGCGTTCCGTTTCCAGATCATTCGGATCGAACTGGATCTTAAAATTTTGCTGCTCCCCGCCGGCTTCCACCAACAGCGGATCGCCTACATTGTCGTTGTGCAGATGCAGGGTAATTTTATAGTACCCGTCATCATCGGTCGCCACGGTTTGACCTACCGTGATTCGAGTATCTTTTACGAGCACCTCGACCTTAGTGCTCGGCCGGCCATCCTTGCCGCACACAAACCCTTCGACCGTAAATCGATGGTCAGCGGCATGACTGGCGAACAGAACGGCCGGTGCGAACAGTAACCCAATCAACCCCCCAAAACCAAGAAGATTCAAGGCGGTGTTTCTACTGTTCGATTTCCGCCGTTGCATACGTATGACCCGCGCCCGATTTATTTTTCAGCCTCACACCGAACCCGGCTCTAGACCATGCTAGGAGAGGCTTCATCGACACGGGCCTGGCCCAAATTTAAGGCCGATTCTTCTAGCATAGCCCCCCCTCTTTGTCAACAAATGGATCGAGTCAAACGGAGGGGAAATCGGCGAAAGGAGTGATGGATATTCTCGCGCGAGTGGAGAGGAATCGCGGGTTGATGGAAACAGATCCGGTGAGAAGATTTGAAGGAATAGCCAGAGGAAACTCTGCGCTTATTACTATAAGTGGCCCCGGGACTTGGCGTCCGCCTCTACCCGCTCCACCTCTCGCTGCCGTTCGGAATCTTTCTTTGCAACCCAGGTCTCCCATGACTTTCCGGTAGCCGTGTCTTCACCGGTGAAGGCGATCGTCGCGACCTCAGAATACGGAATCGTCAGGGTGCCGCTACTGGTTGCGGGAAAGAGTTCAATCGTAGGCTGCTCGCCCGTCGCCGTTCGGTTAAACAGATAGCCGGTCACCTGGCTGCCGGACTTCAGTTCGACGGTAATATCCCCTCGGTAGTCAAAGGCGAGCTCAATGGCCTCGCTCAAATCCGCCGAGGAAGCGGGGCGAAACACCCGGCCTTCAAGACTGCCGGTTTCCGGGGCATGGTATTTGGCGTCAGTCATAGTGATCTCTTGCAGCATGTAAGGTGATTCGGGAAGCGGTCCGGCCGGCTCACCGATCGGATCGCTCCCCACGGCTGAACAACCACTGTCGTGTTTATCGCGCACTCGGCAGCAGGGTAATTTTTACGGTCTTCGCAAACCCGGACAAAGACCCAAACGTATCTTCCACGGCCGAGGCCTCATAGCCGCAGTGCACCATGCAATCCGCACATTTTTCGTTCCGCCCGGTCCCGTAACCATCCCACTCAGTCGTTTCCATCAACTCTCGGAAGCTTGAGGCATAGCCCTCCTGGAGCAAGTAACAGGGGCGCTGCCACCCAAAGACGTTGTACGTCGGATTTCCCCAGGGCGTGCATTGATATTCCCGCTTGCCCATAAGGAATTCCAGAAACAACGGCGACTGATTAAACTGCCAGCCTCTCTTCCGATCGCCCAGAATCTTGGAAAACAATTCCGTCGTTCGGCTGCGCTTGAGAAAATGCTGTTGATCCGGCGCTTTCTGATAGCTATAGCCGGGCGAGATCATCATGCCCTCGACGCCCAGGCCCATCATCTCATCAAAAAACTTTCGCACCCGCTCCGGATTGGCATCGTCGAACAGGGTCGTGTTGGTGGTGACCCGGTGGCCGCGTTTGAGCGCGGCCTTGATGGCCTTCACCGCCACATCGTAGACGCCGTCCCGACAGACGGCCAAGTCGTGCTCATCCCGCAGCCCGTCCATGTGCACGCTGAAGGTGAGAAACTTCGACGCTGGATATTCATCGAGTTTCCGCTCCATCAGAATGGCATTGGTGCAGAGATACACATACTTCTGACGCGCCACGAGCCCGCGCACAATCTCGGCCATCTCGGGATGAATCAGCGGTTCCCCACCGGGAATGCTGATGATGGGCGCCGCACATTCATCGGCCGCGGCCCAACATTGGGCGGGCGTCAACCGTTTGTCCAGAACATGGTCAGGATATTGAATCTTGCCGCATCCCGCGCACGCGAGATTGCAACGAAACAGCGGCTCGAGCATGAGCACGAGCGGGTATCGTTTGACCCCCCTGAGTTTCTGGGTCAATACGTACTTGGTCACTGTATACATCTGGGAGACTGGAACAGCCATCCCTTACTCCTATTCGCGTAAGTGTGAATGTAAGTAACGACTGAGACGTCCGGCCTTCTAGCAGAGGAACGGAGGGGATTCTACCATTGCCGATGAAAAATCGTCAATTTTTAGCTGGCCATCGAGATCCGACGGACGCGAGAGCGGTAATCGAGAAAGAAGGCCACGAATACTCCTATTACGAGTGACAACATCCCGGCAACGGCGAGATTGAGTAACAGACGCGGACGACTCCGTTTATCGGCCGGCACAGCCGGATCCAATACCTGCACCGTCGGAGTATCGCGGGCCTCGGCAATCTTCGCCTGCTCGTGCTGAGAGGTCAGTAAGGTAAAGAGTGTCTCTTGGACCTTCACTTGCCGAAAAAGTCGACCGAACTGCAGCGCCAGATCCGGCACGTTCGTCATGGCTGGGTGAAGACGATCTCCGAGCACGATGCCCCTGACGTCTTTTCCTGACCCCATGATGGTCAGTTGTTTTTTGAGTTCTTCGACATTGGAGCGAATTCGCGCGAGATCCGGATTATCCGGAGACAGATAACTTCCCATGACCTGCAGCTGGACTTCCTGCGCCGTAATTTGTCCCTGAAGGATCGCAGCCGCTTCGATCATGACCTTGGCCTGGGCTTCGACGGCCACGGTCTTGTTCTTCGTTTGAAAGTCGCGGAGCGCATCCTCCGCTTTGACCATGCTCTCCATCGTCTCTCCTAACCTCCGCTCTATAAACGCTCGATTCTGCCCAGCTTTACTTACCGTCACCGTGCGATTCAATCGATCGAGGTTGGCGACATAAAAGTTCGCCATATCTGCCGCGATGTGGGGGTCGGTATCCTCCACTGCAACCTTGATCACTTTCTCCTTGGTCACGGTGATGCGAAGGTGATCCTCCAGTTCTTTCCGGGTCTCGACCATGGTTTTTTCACGATACCGGTCCATCAGATTGAATTTCGCAATGACGTCGTCGGCCATGACACGAGATTTTAAAATTGAAACAAAGACGTCGGTGGGAGTTGTGGGCATTGACGGCAGGCCAAGGCCGAGGTTCTGCGCCATGCCGCCGGCAGCCGGAGAGGTCAACAAGGCCGCCAACATACCGCCTTCCTTGGATTCCAACTGTGGCAGCACTGAAGAGGTCGATTCGAAAACATTGGGAAGCAGAAGACTGATTCCGAGCGATGCCGCCAATCCTGCGAAGCAGAGACCGCCGATCACAGCCCGGCGTGCGACCAGGACATCCCAATAGTCAAAGAGACTGCCAGAGTCGCTGGGAGACGTTTTCTCCGTAGGAGCGCGCGGAGAGTCGAGCAGAGCGTGGGGGCTATCAGAAGGCCAATCCATGGGCAACCCCCGATTGATTATCGTCCGACGACCGCGATGCCGGCGGCCGTCAGGGCGAGACTGCCGATAATGCTCGCGACCGTCTGCCACAAGGCCAACTGTGGCGTGCGCGCCTCGATCTTCTGCGGAACAACGATGGTGTCCCCCGGGCGCATTTCCTTGGCTGAGAGATACGAAGAATCCGTTGTTCCGTTCGCACGCATCACATACATTTCATGCTTGTTGGCATCTTCCGTCATACCACCGGCCTGCCGGAGATAGTCATTCAGATCCAACCCAACCCTGTACACGACCGTGCTGGGGTTCTTCACGGAACCGATAATTCCAACCGTTTGCGGAGGGGTTGGGATCGTAATCCGATCGCGCGACTCCA
>JBDTWG010000280.1:0-5026 GCA_040006855.1 Nitrospira sp. | reverse complement strand
GACGACGATGCCGTTGACATGGTGAATGGGCAGGACGCACATCAAGCGGTCGTGGGTGCCGAACCTATGCCATTCCGCGATGGCATCCGCATCGATTAGGAGATTAGCGATCGTGAGGATCACGCCTTTGGGGGGGCCGGTGGTACCGGAGGTGTAGATGATCAACGCATGGTCGTCCAGGCGCGATGCCGACAGCGCAGGGTGGGCGGGAAGAGGATCACCGGTGCGCGAGCCATTCGATTGCGCTCCCTTGCCGGTGAGCAAGCCGCCGTCATTGAGGGCGACAACGTCGCGCAGCCCAGGCAGGTCTCGCTGGAGGTCTTTGATTTCGTCGTAGGTATCCCGCCAGCACAAGGCGACCGAGACTTCTGCATGTTCGAGGATGTAGCGTTTCTTCTCAGGCGTTTCTTCGATGTTGATCGGCACGACCGTGATACCCAGCGTCCAGGCTGCGAAGTAGGTCAGGACCGTGAGGTCATGGTTGAAGAGCACGGTGGCGATCCGGTCGCCGCGGGTCAGACCGAGCTTGGTATGAAACACATCAGCCATTTGTGCGACCACCAGGCCGAATTCCGCATAGCTGTATGTCCGGTGCAGGTGTTGCTCATCGTCGCAGTAGGTCAGAAAATTCTTGGTGACGAGCTGCGGGTCGTACACGCGCGATCGAAAGAATTCGACAAACGAGGGCCAGGGGAGCTCTGGAGCGCGCACTGAGGCGTCGCGGGCCTGCTCGATTCTGTCATGCACGTCGGTCAAGAGGCTCATAGGCCCTCGGTGGCGGCCCGGTGTACAGGGCTCGCGGTCTGATCAGCCGGTTGTGATCCTGCTGCTCGATGACGTGCGCGCACCAACCGGTGATGCGTGAACAGACGAACAAGGGAGTCGACAGTTCGCGCGGAATGCCCATCAGCAGGTATGCCACTGCCGTATAGAAATCGAGATTGGGATGGAGTCCCTTCTCCTCCCGCATGATGCGGTGGATGGTGGAGGCGATCTCGTACCAGCGGCTGTCGCCGCAGAGCTCGCTGAGTCGTTCGGCATGCCGCTGGATGATGGCTGATCGCGCGTCACCCTGCCGAAGCACCCGATGTCCGAATCCCATCACCCGTCGTTTCTGCGTGAGCGCCTGACGCACCCAGGACTCCGCTCGTTCCGGACCGCCGATCTCGACGAGCATCGCCGCCACCGCTTCGTTGGCGCCGCCATGGAGGGGACCTTTCAACGTGGCGACGGCCGCCGTGATGGCGCCATGCAGATCGGCGAGGGTCGAGGCCGTGACGCGGGCGGCAAAGGTGGAGGCATTGAACTCATGCTCCGCGTAGAGGATGAGCGACACATTCAGCGCCTGGCCCATGGCAACGCCTGTTTCACCCTCTTTCTGGCCTGCCAACAAGTGCAGGAGGTGCTGCGCAAGGTTTCTGGTCTGGTCCGGTCTTCGCGGGAATTTTCCAGTCATGACCCGATCGCTGCCCGCAATCAGCAGCGGGATTTGGCTCACCAACCGCATGGATTTGCGGAGATTTGCCTCATGCGATCCGTCCTGCGCGTCAGGATCGGTGAGACCCAGCAGCGAGATCCCGGTTCGCAAGACGTCCATCGGATGCAGTCCTGGTTGCAGGCGTTCTATAAAACGTTGCGCCAGATCAGGCAGGACTCGATTACGTACCAGCCGCGTGGAGAACTCATCCAGTTCGCTCCGCGTGGGGAGACGACCGAGGAGCAGCAGATAGGCCACTTCTTCGAAGCTGCTCCATTCCGCCAAGTCACCGATCGCATACCCTCGATAGCGAAGTCCTGCCGCTCCTTCATCCACCTGACAGAGGGCTGATTCCCCGGCAATCACTCCCTCAAGTCCAGGACTATATGAGGGGTTCTGTGCCGTCGCAGTCTTGGGCTGCTCTCGTATGGCCTGGTTCATAGGGCCTCCGCGTCTGATCCTCATCCTGCTCGTAACGAAGCAGATCGTAGAGCTCTTGCCGCGTCATCATGTGATCGAGCCAATCCCGCTGGGAGCCGAAGAATTTGAGTTCAACCAGGAGCTTCTCGACAGCGCGGGCTGCCACCCGAAGCGTGCTGACGGGAAACAGGACGCCTTTATAACCCAGCGCCTCGAACTCGCCGACGCTCACGTAGGGCGTCTTGCCAAATTCCGTCATGTTGGCGATCAACGGCACGCGGACGCCTGCCTTCTTCATCTCCAGGGCGAAGGTTCTGAATTCTTCGGCGGACAGTAACGCTTCGGGGAAGAGCGCGTCGGCTCCGGCCTCGACATAGGCGAGTGCTCGCTCAATTGCCGCGTTCATTCCATCGACTGTCCGCGCGTCCGTGCGGGCCACGATCACGAAGTCGCGATCGCGTTTTGCCTGGACGGCTGCCGTGATCTTGGCGACCATATCACCAGTCGGAATCAATCGTTTGCCTGGCAGATGGCCGCATTTCTTCGACTCTTCTTGGTCTTCGATCTGCATGCCGGCCAATCCGGCCCGCTCAAATTCCTGGACCGCCTCCCTCACAACCGAAGGCGGACCATACCCGGTATCCGCATCGACAATGGTCGGAAGAGCCACCATCTTGGCAATGGCCGCCGCCTCCCTCGCCATCTCCGTCAAGGTGATGAGACCGATGTCGGGCAGGCCGTGGGCGGCTGAGATGGCTGCTCCGGACACGTACAGGACTTCATAACCGGCCCGTTCGATTTGGATGGCGGTCAGCGCATTCCACGCACCGGGGATGGCTAGCGTCCGTGTGGCGAACAGCTCACGCAGACGTTGTGCTTTGGAGAGGTTTACGTGGTTAGATGTCACGATGTGTCACCCGCAAGAGAGGCATCAATTTGGCGATGTCTTTCTCTTGTTCTAACTTCCACACGAAGCCGATGAGCCGCTCGACTTGTGCGCGACCGACGCGTCTCGACGCGAGCCGGCGTAGTTTATTTTCTACGTCCCGGTCCGACATGGGATTGCCTGGATGGCCGAGGGGTAGGTCCACTTGCCTCTCATACGCTTTCCCGGTCGTGCTCCTCACCGTGATGCGGGTCGGCATGGCGGCGGGGTAGCGACCCACGAATTCCGGTTGAGGTATGACGCGGACCTTCTTCATCAGTTCGTGCAACGCAGGATCTCGCAACCGTTTCGGATCGAATGAATGCAAGGTCACGCGGCCATCGAGCAAGGCCGCCGCGACACAATAGGGGAAGCTGTGATCGGCTGTTTCCCGCGTCGTCGGGTGCCACTTCTCCGGGTCACGCCCGATTATCTCGATCGCCACGTCGTAACTGCCGATCTCAATATCGACCAGGTTCTGGATTGCGTGAGTCCCTTCCGTGTCGATCAATTCGGCTCGCAGGGCGAGTGCCGCCTCGACCGCCGTCTGCGCGTGGTATTCCACCGGAAAATGTTTGATGTAGGTATTGAGTATCCTGAACGGGACGAGCCTGTCGCCAGAGGCCCTCTCTCCGCCCAACATCGGCAGTTCGAATGGCCCGGACACCAGCTTCATGAACCCCTTGTCGCCTTCAAAGATCGGCGCCGGTCCCGTCATGCCTCGCTGAGCCAGGATTGCGGCAAACATCCCGTTCCGTGCGGCATTGGAACACGCGCAGGCCTTCCACATGGACATCTCCCCGACTCTGGTTTGCCGGAGCGCCACGTTGGCCACGGCGGCCAAGTTGACGGCCTGAGTGGTTTGCGCTTCCGTCAGTTTCATCGTCTTGGCCGCGCCGAGCGCAGAGGAGATCGATCCATAGGTCACATGGTCCCACCCACGGGTGCGCAATGCGGCGGCGTCGCAGAGTCGGCATTGGATTTCGTAAGCCAACGCGATGGCTTGGATTACCCGTTTGCCTGATGCATGGGTGGTTTCGCCGGCTGCGATGACCGCCGCAAGATTATCCGAGGGATGGGCCGGTTCTTGGGAGAGATAGGTGTCGTTGAAGTCGAGGTATCGGACGAGCGTGCCGTTGGCGAAGGTCGCCAGATCCGGCAGGGTCCGGTGCGTCGTCCCCCACAGCGTCGCGCCGCCGGGGACCTTGACGGCTTGCGCGACCTGGCGCGCGATCCGGCAGGGAGCCGCGTTCCAGGCGCCGAACGCACAACCCACACTGTCGAGGATCCGTCGCTTGACCTCATGCGCGACTTCGCCGGGCAGGTCGTCGTAACAGAGCGTCTGAATATAGCCTGCTAGGTGATTCGCCAGCATGATGACCTTCTCAACGGAACGCATGGTGGTCAGCTCGACGCCCGCGCGAGATCTTGCACCCGTTGCTATTCGGCGATCGCGGCGATCAGGTCCGGAATCCCGTCGCCTGTCACGGCGACGGTGCGAATCACCGGGCTGTACCATTCGCGCAGATCTCGGATGGCGGCATCGGCTCCTTCGCGGTCGCCTTTGTTCACGACCACAATGTCCGCGACTTCTAACAACCCTGCTTTCATGGCCTGAATGTCATCGCCGAGTCCAGGCGCCACCAGGGCTACCACTGTATGGGCCACCGACACGATGTCGATTTCGTTTTGGCCGACGCCGACCGTCTCGATCAGGATCACGTCATAGGCGGCTGACTCCAAGACCTGCAGCGCTTCCCCTGTCGCCCGCGCGAGCCCACCCTGGTGACCGCGTGTGCCCATGCTGCGAATGTAGACGCCCGGATCATCCGCATGATGCTGCATCCTGATGCGGTCACCCAGCAGCGCACCGCCCGTGATAGGGCTGCTGATATCGACCGCCAGGACGCCGACCTTTTTCCCGAGGCGGCGATAGGCTGTAATGAGTTGATCGAGCAGGGTGCTCTTGCCTGTGCCTGGATAACCGGTGATTCCGATCACCATGGCGCGTGTCACGGGTGCCCGAAGGTGGTTCAGCACGGAGGTTCCGATTGGGTCCTGGTTTTCAAGCCAGGTGATCACGCGTGCCATAGCCAAGATCTCACCGGCCATAACCTGTTCGGCAATGGTCACGACATCTTCCCGTTTCGATGTTCGACCGACGCAGGTGTGACTCATCTCATCCCTTCAACGCAGGTATCTGG
>JBDTWG010000279.1:0-5029 GCA_040006855.1 Nitrospira sp. | reverse complement strand
CGCATCATGATACGGGGATCCGTGAAGACCTGCCCTTTTTTATTCTTTGTTCCGATGAGGGACTTTGCTTCCGCCATGGTTTTGGCCTCCTTTCAATCGTTAAAAGAGCTCCGAACCGCTTACCGCTTAATTGGAAGCACTAGTCTTGGCCGAGGTGATCCGTGGTTTCACAGTACCTTTAAGTTTGCGAATCCAATCGCCGAGCTTGAGGATTTTCTCAACTGAGGCGTCTCTGAAGGAGAGCATGGCATCCTCGTGTCCTGCCTGGGCGCACATCGCAACTGTATAGCATGATGTGCCTCCACGGATAATTTTGAGTGACAAGTTCGCTTGATGGCAGTGCACTCCGATGAACATGCAACAGTCGATTTTATTATGCCAGATTGTCAGGTTCGGATGGTTCGGATTAATTTCCACTTCCGGGTTGATTTTAGGATATTTGGGGCGATAGTCAGGCATGGGAATCAGCATTGGTTTTTGTCCGGGCTGAACAGATTCCTTCAAAATTTCATACAGCTTTCTAACTGCGGCTGCCTTCTTGGCGGCTTTCTCATTCCATGCCCAGAGGACCAACGGGCCCGGGAATATAGTCGGTACTTGCGCCATTAGAAATTGCCGGGCCGCCTCTTCATAGGCCTTTTCTTCAGGAACGATCACACCATTAATATGAGCCTCTCCCGGGTTAGGGAGATAGATCCCCATGGAGGCTGCGGCCGGGGGGAGGAAATGTTCGGGGCCTGGTAGCACGCGATACTGAGTCATTCGAACCTGCTCTCTTTTTGGGGTTTAACAAACTTGGAGAAGGGATATCCTCGGTTATAGCGTGAGGTCGAATCACTCTATGCTTTCCCGAGGTGTCCCTGCAATACGGCAGAAGGCCCACTTATGGGAAATTAAGGGCTAGCACCGAGAAGGCGGTTAGGCCTTTTGAACTAGAGTGCTCAGGCCTGCGCAAATTGCTCTAAGTGCGCAGTATAGGTGGCAATCTTTATTATTGTCAATCGTCTTAGGCTGGACAAGATTCTGCCACATGTCAGATGCATTTTCGTTAGCACTCATGATTGTGTATGAGACCTGCAGTGGGAGAGTTTCTGTCTGGATCTTTTGGTGCGGCCTGGCTAGGTCGGCGTGAGAGGGGGGAGAACCTGCTGGAATGGGTGCACTTCTACCCTTTCGAAGATTCCGTGAACTGTGTAAGGATCTTCTCGAGCTATCCGTCTTGCCTCCTCGAGAGAATCTGCCTCTATAATGATGAGACTGCCGGCCTGATCGGTGAATGGGCCTGCCATAATGACCCTTCCCTCTCTGCTAAGAGGTTCCAGGCTGGCGAGGTGCGCCGGTCGATGGACCTTGCGTTTTGTTTGGCCGTCAGGCCCATCAAAGCCGAGAATGACGAATTTCATGCGCTCCCAACCGCTTATCGTTAAACGGCGGTTCCATCAAGAGGATGGCGATCATTATATCCACAGGAGGTTTCATGCCACCAACGAATTTCGCCCTCGCCAAATTTCCAGCATAAGTATACGATGCGGTCCGCAAGCTTATAGGGAAAGTCGCACAGCCCCAGATCGACGTCTTTGATGACCACGCCAAGTTCGTGTATGGCCTGCAGGCTTCCGCTAATCTCGTGAAGCGCCCTGATGTAGAGCGCTCCCACCGAGGTTCCTCCTCCTGAGGCGGCTTGCGCACTGGCTTTGCTCACTTCTTCCTTTGTGCTCGTAATAACAGTTTTAGCCCGTCGAACCGCGGCGAATCGTTGATTGAGTTGAGGCAGCAGGTCGTTAGCCTCTGCCAGCGTGAATATGCGCTCTGGTGTATCGTGATCTGGTTTTGCCATGGAGAATTTTCCGGGTCGATTTTTAGCACATCACTTGACGGGCTGCAACAAGGGCACGCACAGTATGCAGAATCTCCTGAGTGCAGATAGGCAGATCACTGGTCTTGATGCCTGATCGTCGTAGGCTGGCGATCAGGCACCTACGAGATGCGGAACACATTCCTTTGGCCTCCAAATGGGTTTAAATGGTTGACATCCTTTGCGGTGGACGCTAGAATCACAATGTCTTCTCCATATCTAAGGAAAAAGTTTCACCTTCTTTGCGCCAGCTTCCTAGACCCATCGCAACCGTAAACATCCCAGGGCATGTAAGTGTCATTCGTGCAATAGTGGATTATTAGGTTATTGTCATTTCTGCAAAATCTAAATCGACAACTCCTTCATCGAATCATCCAGCCGTACACAACCAGCAGGTTGACACCTAGACAATCACTTCTGTGAATTCATTCATGAGCACTAAATCGTTTTTCTCATTTTGGGGAGCTATCGGGTTGAGAGCCTGATAGGGGAGCGGTATGACACAGGTTAAAGCGGAAGTTATGCATCTTGCGGAGCTCAAGCAGAAATCGATCGCGGATCTGAATGAGGTGGCGCGAGATTTGAAGATTGAAGGTGCGGCAAACCTTCGTAAGCAGGAGCTCATCTTTGCCATCCTTCAGGCTCAGACCGAGAAGAATGGCGTGGTGTTTGGTGAGGGAGTGTTGGAAACCTTGCCGGATGGGTTTGGATTCCTGCGAGCGCCTGATTCCAACTATCTGCCTGGCCCAGACGACATTTACATCTCGCCATCGCAGATCCGACGATTCAATCTTAGGACGGGCGACATTGTGTCGGGTCAAATTCGTCCGCCGAAAGAGAGCGAGCGCTACTTCGCTCTGTTGAAAGTAGAAAAGGTCAATTATGAGGACCCGGAAGTCGCGCGCGACAAGATTCTTTTCGATAACCTGACGCCGCTCTACCCAGAAGAGCGACTCAACCTTGAGTTTGATCGCGAGGAGTACTGCACGCGGGTGATGGATCTTACGACGCCGATCGGGAAAGGGCAGCGCGGCTTGATTGTCGCAGCTCCTCGAACCGGAAAGACCATGCTGCTGCAGGCGATTGCCCGTGCCATTCTGAAAAACCACAAAGAAGTCACCTTAATTGTCCTCCTGATCGACGAACGACCGGAAGAGGTGACCGATTGGCAACGGCAGGTAAAGGCCGAAGTCATCAGTTCGACTTTCGATGAGCCGGCTCAGCGTCATGCGCAGGTGGCGGAAATGGTGTTAGAAAAGGCGAAGCGGCTGGTCGAACATAAAAAAGATGTGGTGATTCTGCTCGATAGCATCACGCGGTTGGCCAGGGCGTACAATACGATTGCACCTCCCAGCGGGAAAGTGCTATCGGGCGGTTTGGATTCCAACGCGCTGCAGCGTCCGAAACGGTTCTTTGGCGCAGCGCGGAACATCGAAAATGGCGGGAGTTTGACCATCATGGCCACCGCCTTGATCGATACGGGTAGCCGCATGGACGATGTGATCTTTGAGGAATTTAAGGGAACCGGCAATATGGAAGTGCATTTGGATCGGCGTTTGGCCGATAAGCGCCTCTTCCCGGCGATCGACATCAGTCAATCAGGCACTCGCAAGGAAGAGCTGCTGGTCGACCGCGATCGGTTGAATAAGATGTGGATTCTACGCAAGGTCTTGAGTCCATTGGGGACGATGGAGGCCATGGAGTTCTTAATGGATAAGATTGGCGGCACCAAAACCAATCAGGAGTTTTTGCAATCGATGAATCGTTAGCTCACGCTTGCCAGTGCGGACTACTCCAGTGTAAAGTCATGCATCCTGGCGAACAGGCCCGGGCGAGGCAACGAATCAAAGACTGTATAGGAGCAGGTATGCAAAAGGGAATTCATCCAGTCTATCGGGAAGCGACTGTGCAGTGTGCTTGCGGAAATACGTTCAAGACACGATCCACTATCGGGAACATTAAAGTCGACATCTGCGCCGGATGCCATCCATTCTTTACGGGAACTCAGAAAATCGTCGATACTGAAGGACGTGTCGAACGGTTTAAGAAGAAGTACGCCAAAAAAGAAAAGTAGGCCTCAGTCGGGACATCATGGAGACCCTGCTTCCTTTTGGGGCAGGGTCTCTTGTTTTTTGAGCCAAGCGGCTTGAAGCGGAATGGGCAAGACATGGAAGATGTGCTGGTCAAGAAGTGGGAAGGGATTGCCGCGCGCTATCAAGAGCTGACCAATCAGCTTATGGACCCGGTCGTCCTCAATCAGCCTGGCATGATTCACAAGCTTAATAAGGAGCGGACTGAACTGGAAGCGCCTGCGCTTCAATTCGTCACCTATCGTGAAGTGAAGAAGCAGCTGGATGAGGTGTCGGCCATGCTACAGGATCCCTCAACGGGAACTGACATGAAGCAGTTGTTTGCGGAGGAGAGCAGCCACCTTAAGCTGCAACTGCAGGATCTCGAAGGTCAGGCCAAGGACTCACTCACGCCGAAAGATCCGCGCGATGAGAAAAATGTGTTTCTGGAAATCCGGGCTGGGACGGGCGGAGACGAGGCCGCATTGTTTGCCGGCGATCTCTTCCGCATGTATCTCAAATATGCCGAGCGAAACCGACTGCGTTTGGAGGTGGTCGACGCATCCGAGACCGGGATCGGCGGGTATCGCGAAGTAATCGCTCTGCTCGAAGGGAGAGGGGCGTATGGAAGGCTCCGCTACGAAAGTGGTGTGCACCGCGTTCAGCGTGTTCCCACGACGGAAGCCAGCGGAAGAATTCATACCTCTACGGTGACAGTGGCGGTGATGCCGGAGGTCGACGAGGTTGAGGTGAACATCGATCCCAAAGACCTGCGTATCGATACCTTTTGTTCATCAGGGGCCGGTGGCCAAAGCGTCAATACCACCTATTCCGCGGTCCGGATTACGCATATTCCGACCGGAGTCGTCGTCAGTTGTCAGGATGAGCGGTCGCAGCTGAAAAACCGGACCAAGGCCATGCGCACTTTGCGGGCGCGCATTGTCGAGGCTGAACGAGAAAAACAGGACGCGGAGATCGCGCAAAACCGGAAGGCCCAGGTTGGGACTGGTGACCGCAGCGAAAAGATCCGCACCTACAACTTCCCGCAAAATCGGGTGACCGACCATCGTATCGGCTTGACGGTGCATAAGCTGGATCAGGTGTT
>JBDTWG010000278.1:0-5040 GCA_040006855.1 Nitrospira sp. | reverse complement strand
TCGACAACCTGGTGGCAGGCTATTTATTGGCGTGGGGGTTGTATGTTTTTTTATCGGACGTCCCGCGCAAGGAAATTCGGGCGCGATTTGTCCTCATGACAGTAGTCGGCGTGACTCTGCTCGGGGTAGCCGAATTATTTGGCGTGGTTGGGTTGATCAATTACCAAACCCTGCTAGGCACCCAAGGGCGGGCATGGTTTGACCGCCCAGGCTATGTTCACGATTCTGAGTTGGGTTACCGGCATGAGGCACATTATCGTGAACGAGGTGTCTTTGTCCGGGGAAACATCGGCGAAGCACTGTGCCTTCCAGCCCATCCGCCTGAAGAGTTCGACCTTCGCTATGACCAGCATGGCTTTCGCAACGACGAGGATGTGGACCGGGCGGAGGTAGTGGTGGTCGGCGATTCGTATGTGGAATCGCCCATGCTGCCTAATTCAGCCTTGTTGACGACCGCCTTAGAAAAATCGCTTGGCATCCCTGTCGTCAATTTGGGGATCAGCGGATATGGTCCGGAGCAGGAACTGATTGTGCTGAAGCGCTATGCGCTGAGATTGCAACCCAAGACGATTGTGTGGTTGTTCTTCGAGGGAAACGATCTTCTACAGCTGGATCCTGAGGAGCAGGACTCCGAAGTCGTCCTCCCTGATCCGGGAACTCGGTATGACAAATATTGGATGCGCTCGTTGACGCGCAATTTATTGGTCCTGTCAAAAAGCGCAGCGCGGGGGTGTGTGCCCCACCAGACATATTTACAGTATCGGGGAACATTTCAGGAGGCGGGCGGGAAACGAACCGAAATGTTCTTCTGGGAGAAGCCGATGCCCCTGAAGGCGACTGATCGTCTCCGGCTCGAACGGTTTCAAGCGATTCTAGCTGAAGCGCATGAGTTGTGTCGGCAACAGGGGATTCGGCTCGTGGTGGCCTTTGCGCCAGTCAGCTATCGGGTGCACCAGGGGTTGGAAAATTTTGAACCGTTGACCCCAGAAATGCAGGAGTGGCCGCTCAATAATTTGCCTGACGAACTGGCGCCTCTGCTCCGGGCGATCTCTCCGGACATCGATTTCCTCGATCTGACTCATCCGCTTAGAGCCGCTGCGGCCGCTGGAGTGTTGACGTATCTGCCCGACGACACGCATTGGTCCGCCGAGGGGCAACGGGTGGCGGGCCAGGCGCTGTATCAACACGTCACGGCGATGGTCTCACGACGCACCTCGAGCGCGAATGTTTTGGGGCGTGAGCTCTTCACCGCGCGGCGGGGGTGGCTGCATCGCCTCTAGTGCTACGTAGACGTTGGGGTGCCGAAACGTATAGTTAAATTGTTCGACCAGTTTTTGATTAAGAATACGTTTCCCGGATGTCGTATTGCTCTCCCGTCGTGGACTGACAATTCCCCACCGCCTGGACACCTCGGCGCAGATATCTGCCCATCGTCGAGGCTGCCCGTCACTCACATTGTAGGTCTCGCCTGCCTGCCCGCCCTGCAGCGCGAGGAGGCAGAGGTGCGCCAGGTCTTCGACATGAATGAGATTAACGACCTTATCTGTCGGCCCGACGCGACCTTGCCTGATCCACTCAACGGGGTTCCGTTGCGGGCCGTAGATGCCGGCCACGCGCAGGATGATGGCACCGTGCTGGGTGCGCAGGTATTCTTCGCCCTGGACGCGGAGCAGGCAGCTATTGATAGGGCTGGTCTCATTGATCGAGGGGGCCGGGCCCGCCGCATCACCACTCTCTGTGTCATAGGCCGACGTGCTGCCCAGGACCACCAGCTTTTGTGGTGGGCTGCAATAGTGCCTTGCAAAGGCCTGCACCTGCTCTAGCGGAGTGGCTGGAAAGGTCCAGATCACGTCTGCGTTCGGTGGCAGGGAGGACCAGGTCGTGGGGTCAGCCAGGTCGAATCGAAGTCGAGCCTGCGGCTCGACATAGGGCAGGTGAGTGTCAGGCCGGCGGCTGCTGGCGAGGATCGGCAGAGACTGTTGTCCGGCCAATCGATAGAGCCATTGCCCAGTATAGCCGGCTCCTAAAATAATGAGGGGACGAGGGGCGGTCATCGGCGCATCATACCCGAACTGTCCCCTGGTTTCCCTCTTGTGCCTCATGACCGTCCCTCTCCTAGTCTCCCGAGCGAGACGCATGCTAGAATCCCGCCCTGATGGCACGTTTCAACGAACGGCAGGAAGAGGCTGAGACCCTCGCGGGCGAGTCAACCGAGGCGCTCGCGCGTCGGCGTCAAAACCTCATGGTCGCGATGGCGGGCCTGCTGGCCTGCCTCTTTTTTGTGCTGGATCTCCTGCTGCCGTTGGGACTGGCCGATGCGGTCCTGTACAGCGCCGTGGTGTTTCTGTCCGCAGCCAGCCGCTATCGGCGGCTGCCTGTCGTGACGGCGACGGCCTGTTCCCTGCTGACCTTTATTGCCGCGCTGTTCAGTCCTCGCGTGCCGGGTCTGCCTGTCTGGTTTGAATGGAGTAATCACCTGCTCAGTCTGTTCGGCGTCTGGGCTCCGGTCGCCTTCGTATATCAGCGCCGCCGTACCGAATGGCTGCTCAAGGAAGTCAACGAGCGGCTGGAACAACGGGTGGAAGAACGCACCGCGGATCTCGCCGCCAGCCGTCAGGCCCTGGTGCGAAATGAAGAACAGTTGCACACGTTGACCGGCCGGATTCTCACGGCCCAGGAAGAAGAACGCCGGCGGATCGCACAGGACCTGCATGACGATGTGAACCAGCGCCTGGCATTGCTCATGCTGGAATTGCAGGGTGTCGACCGGCGACTCGGCCTTCTGTCGACCGAAGCCCAGGAGGAAGTTCGCCACGTGCTGAAGGGGCTGGAGGAGCTCTCGGACGATGTGCGGTATATGGCGTACCGATTCCATCCCTCGATCCTGGATGACTTGGGACTGAAAGCGGCATTACAGCGGCTGCTGGACGATTTTTCAAGTCGATCCGGAGTGAAGGCGCTCTTTGTTCATCAGCCGCTCGACCATGCACTCGATAAAACTGCTGCGACGGCCTTGTACCGAGTCATCCAGGAATGCCTCTCCAATATTGCGCGCCATGCGAAGGCCGCAAAAGTTGAAGTGGAAGTGACGGTGGAAGAAGAGGGGGTGGTGGTGATGGTGCGTGATGATGGGATGGGGTTTGATCAGATGGCGGTCAGTCGCACCGCGGGCGGCTTAGGGTTATTGAACATGCGAGAACGCCTCCTGGCGGTGCAGGGATCCTGCGAGGTGGAATCCATGCCGGGGAGGGGGACGACCGTGTCGATGTATGTGCCGCTGGTGCGGGTGACGACATGACATTGCCGCGGGTGCTGCTGGCAGATGATCACACGCTGGTCCTGGAAGGGTTTCGACGGCTACTCGATGAGCAGTGCGAGTTGGTCGGAACCGTGGGGGACGGGCGCGCCTTATTAGAGGCCATTCCGCAGTTGAAACCGGATATCGTGATTCTCGATATTTCGATGCCGGTGCTGAACGGGATCGATGCGGCGCGGGTGGTGAAGGTCAAGTATCCCCAAATCAAAGTCGTCTTTATTACGATGCACGCCGATCCGGCCTATGTGCGGGCGGCGTTCGAGGCCGGCGCGTCGGCCTATCTGCTCAAGCGATGCGTGGGCGAAGAATTGGGACAGGCTATGCGGGCCGTACTTAGCGGTAATTTCTACGTGACTCCTCTCGTCACAAAGGAAGTAGTCGAGGGCATGTTGCGTGGGATTGATGGCGGCGCGCCCGCTGGACCAGAGCTCACCACCCGTCAGCGCGAAGTTCTACAACTCCTGGCGGAGGGGCATACGGTGAAGGATATCGCCTGTACGCTCAAGATATCCCCGCGCACGGTCGAATTTCACAAAGGGCAAATCATGGAACAACTCAACCTGCACACCACCGTTGAACTCGTGAAATATGCATTGGCGCAGGGATTGACCGGCCAATCGTAATACCCTCCCAGGCCGGTCGGTACTTCCGGCTCGGCGCTCGATTCGTCCTACCAGTCAGAAGTCAGGTATTTTAAAAGCCCATTGCCTCGTGTTTATACGCGTGTGGTTTTTCCTTCACTTGCCTACGATACGCCTCCCTTTCTAAGCAGTCATTCGTAGGATTATGGGAAAACACATGCCACGTCCACGGGTTCTGATCGGTGATTCGTCGCGGGCCATGCTGGCCTTTTTGGAAATTCTATTGGAATCGCAGTTTGAGGTCATTGCGTCCGAAACAGAGGGCGAAGCGCTGGTGCTGATTGCAAAAAGTCTGACTCCAGACTTGATAGTCCTGGATTTTTCCCTGTCGTTTCTTGAAGGGCTCTCAGTCGGCCGGCAGCTTCAAGATGCGCTGCCAAGCACGAAAGTGGTATTTTTTTCGTCCCATGAAGATCCTGCCTATGCCGCTGCGGCGTTCGAGGTGGGAGCTATGGGGTACCTCGTGAAACAACACACGGTTGACCTCGGCCACTACCTTGGGCGAGTGCTGCGAGGCGAGCGGGTCTGCTGTCCTGACCATATCCAAACAAAGGCGGCCGGCAAGAAGAAAAAATGACTACTGGTCAGAAGTGACGAGACTGTTTCACGCAAGAGGAGACCGACGATGGTTCGTGTCATACCAATGTGTGGATTGTGTCGACGTGTTCGCGACGACGGGTTTTCGGCGAGAGATACGACCAGTTGGGTGGATTTCCCCAGCTATCTGACGCGGCATGTTGTGCCGCCTTCTCAGGTCCAGTTTTCGAGCGAATATTGCGGTGAGTGCCGCCTGTCCTACGATACTCTGAAGAGCTACGGGAGTTAGTGACTTGACCAACTTTCCGGGACGTCGATCAAGCTGAGTTAGTTCTCAGCGACCCGTACCTGGGAGGGCGCATATTCTTTGTGTTCTGCTGGTATGCTACGATCACTCCGTGATGTCCACCCTGCCGTTCCATCCCATCATCGCCGAATGGTTTATCACTCGGTTCGCCTGTGCGACCGATGTCCAGATGCAGGCATGGCCTGCCATTCAATCTGGGCGTGACGTACTGATCGCTGCCCCAACCGGTTCGGGCAAGA
>JBDTWG010000277.1:0-5046 GCA_040006855.1 Nitrospira sp. | reverse complement strand
ACGATGATGGCCATCGCACAGGCCAAGCCTTTCGCCTTCACCTGACAAGAAAGCCTTTTGAGACCGGTGGATCGCCAGCGGTCACCCGTCGCTTTCGGAAAGCCTGATACCAGACACATGATTTCTTCAACGTCTCAGACCCTCTCAGCAGCCGCACAGCAGAACATTGTCAATCTTATTGCCAAGGAACTCGGCGTCACTCCTCCGCAAGTGTCGGCGGCGGTGACGTTGTTGGACGGCGGAGCCACGGTGCCCTTCATCGCGCGCTATCGCAAAGAGGCCACCAACAATCTCGACGATACCCATTTGCGCAACTTGGATGAACGGCTGCTGTATCTGCGTGAACTGGAGGAGCGGCGCATGGTGATCCTGGCGTCGATTGAAGAGCAGGGCAAATTGACGGATGAGCTCCGTCGCGCCATCGAGCAGGCGGCCACCAAGCAGACCGTCGAAGACATCTATCTGCCGTTCAAGCCCAAGCGCCGTACACGGGCTCAGATTGCGCGCGAGGCTGGGCTCGAGCCGTTGGCCAATGCGCTCTTTGCCGATCCGACGCTCGATCCTGAGCATGAAGCGGCGAAGTATGTGAAGGTGGTGCCGGCAGCCGAAGGCGTCGAGGCCATCAACATTCCCGACGCAAAAGTTGCCCTCGAAGGGGCCCGCGATATCCTCGTCGAACGATTCGCCGAAACCGCCGAGCTACTCGCCACTCTTCGTGCCAAACTCTGGAACGAAGGGATCGTGACTTCCACGGTGATGCCCGGTAAGGAAACGGCCGAAGAAGAGAAGTTTCGCGATTATTACGCCTATTCGGAGACCATCCGCACCATTCCCTCGCACCGCGCGCTGGCCTTGTTCCGAGGTCGCACGCTGGGGGTGCTGAAGATCGATCTCGGATTGGGCGAAAGCCTTGAAGCCATCGTGCCGCATCCCTGCGCCGCCATGATTGCGGCTCATTTTGGGATCGAGAACCGAGGCCGCCGCGCCGACAAATGGCTCATTGACCTTTGCTACTGGACCTGGCGGGTGAAGATGCATTTGCACCTCAGCACCGAGTTGCTGTTGCAGGTGCGTGAAGCAGCGGAGGCCGAAGCGATCAAAATATTCGGTCGCAATCTCCATGAGTTGCTGCTGGCCGCACCAGCCGGCCCCAAAGCCGTGCTCGGTCTCGATCCCGGTCTCCGTACCGGCTGCAAAGTGGCGGTCGTGGACCCCACCGGGAAATTACTGGAGACCGCGACGATTTATCCGCATCAACCGCGTAATGATTGGCAAGGCTCGCTGTCGACGATCGCGCAGCTGGTGGTTCGGCATGGCGTCGAACTGATTTCGATCGGCAACGGAACGGCCAGTCGTGAGACGGACAAGTTCGCGATCGAAGTGATCAAGCTGGTGGCGGACAAGAAGCCGGAGCAGAAGGTGGCGAAGATCGTCGTGAGCGAAGCCGGCGCCTCCGTCTATTCGGCCTCAGCCTTCGCTGCGGCCGAGTTTCCAGCCTTGGACGTGAGCCTGCGCGGCGCCGTGTCGATCGCCAGGCGACTGCAAGATCCGTTAGCCGAGTTGGTCAAGATCGATCCTAAATCGATCGGTGTGGGTCAATATCAACATGATGTCAACCAACGCGCCCTGGCGCGATCGCTTGATGCCACTGTCGAAGACTGCGTGAATGCCGTGGGTGTCGACGTGAATACGGCCTCGTCCCCGCTGCTGGCTCGCGTGTCAGGCCTGAACCGTGTGTTGGCGCAAAATATTGTGGACTATCGCGATGCCCATGGCCCCTTTCCGAACCGCGTCACGATTCGCAAGGTGCCGCGCTTGGGTGAAAAAACCTTCGAGCAGGCGGCCGGTTTTCTGCGGATCAACGACGGCGACAACCCATTGGATCGCTCTGCCGTACACCCGGAAGCCTATCCGGTCGTGGAACGGATCCTGACGCGTCTCGACAAAGGAATTGGAGAGGTGATGGGCCGTCCGGCGGTGTTGAGAGGGCTCTCGCCCGCCGAATTCACTACTGAGACATTTGGGCTCCCCACCGTGCGCGACATTCTCACGGAGCTGGAGAAGCCTGGGCGCGATCCGCGCCCCGAATTCAAAACGGCGACCTTCCGGGATGGCGTGGAGTCGCTGACCGATTTGCAGCCCGGCATGGTGCTCGAAGGGGTGGTCACCAATGTCGCGGCGTTCGGTGCGTTCGTGGACATCGGGGTGCATCAGGACGGCCTGGTGCATGTGTCCGCGCTGGCGCACACCTTCGTCAAGGATCCCCACGAGGTGGTGAAGGCCGGCCAGATCGTCAAGGTCAAGGTGCTGGCAGTCGATGTCCCGCGCCAGCGGATCTCCTTGACGATGCGCATCGACGACGCGCCGGTCGCGGCTTCGCCCTCCGAACCTCGCGCGGGAGCCATGCGTGATACGCGCGAACGGCGTCCGTCCAATCAGCCGTCGGTGCAGGCTCGGGAGCCGCAAGTCACGGGCGCGTTCGCTCTGGCGCTGGCACGCGCGAAACAGAAAAAGTAAGAGTTCTCTGTCCCGGCAACGTTCGGCGCGATGACAACGGTTCGGCAAGCTGCGGAACAAACCCGGCGGGATTGTTCAGCATCCTGTTAGGGTTTGACCTTGAAGAAATTCCCACCTTTGAGCCGCTCATCATCGGTACCCCACGCAATCTGTTTATCCAGTCGCTGGAGCAGCGGCACGTGTTTGGAGCAGTGGATGTACGCCTCTTCCACGCTGATGAGGATCCAGGCTTCGGCATGACGGCCACCCTTGATCTGAGCGGCCTCGGTCATGCTTTGTGGCAGGTTTGACAAGTTGGCCGCCTCACTCGGATTGAGCACGCGCGCTCGTCCGTTGACATGGAGTCCGACGGTCGTCTGGTAGTAGTCGAGAAAGATCAGGCCGATGTGCGGGTTGTTTAAGATATTGCCGACACTGGCCAGTACCCCATTACCACGATATTCCGGATAGGCGAGCGTCTTCTCATCCAGCACCTGCACGAATCCCGGCGCGCCGGCTCGAAACGAACAATCACACTCGCCGTTGGCATCAGCGGTAGCGATGTAGACCATTTCCATCCGCGCGATGAAGTCCCGCATCGGCTGATTCAGGTAACTCAGCATTTGGTTCGCATAAAAGGCCTCAGCGCGACCGGGCGTGCCGAATCGTTCCTGTGCCCGCCGTTCGCCCGATGATCCAGGCCATGTCATATCCAATGCTCCTTCACGATATTGTCAGCGTGTCACAATGCCGTGGTGATTGTCTCGCACCTGCGGTCCTACTGTCGATGGCTGGGCCGGGAGATCAGCGCGAGGCAGCATTCCCTCCAGCCTGTATGCAGTGTCCGCAAAGCCTGGGGAGAGTGGGGAAGGGGCGGTGATACAGGGACTGTCCGTGCAGAGAGCCTTCAGCCGGGCTCTCTGCACCGAACGAGGCTTACTTCATCTTATTGGGATCTTGGTAGATCATCAGGTGGGCGTAGGGACTGCCGTCGAACATGACGTAACTGCCAGACGGGTTCGGGGCCGTCGGCAGCTTGGTTGCCGCCGGGTCGAATGGCCACATCACCATCCAATGCGGTGGTTCCTTCACCACCTTGGCGCCCGCCTCCTTCTGCATCACGACTTTCTTGTCCTTCTCAAAATGCGACCCGCCGCGAGCCATATAAGCAATGCCTGGGATGGTGTTAGACGGCTTGGGCGCATTGTTCATGATGTCAGTCATCCACTGGTGAGCCGCGCCGTCCATGCAAATGGGGTCCGGGTCCGGCAGGTTCATCACGGTGGGGATGCAGGTGAAGCCATTCTCGCTTTTCTTGACCTCGGTCAGTTTGCCGTCTGCTCCAAACACCATGACCCCGGCTTCCTTGGCGATGGGTTTCGGCGCCGCGCTAAGGGCCAGCGCTGTCTGGTCCTTTTCAGACAGCGCCTTGACCTCCTTGACCGAGGCTTTTTTGGGGGCTGCGTAGGCATGAGTGGGAAGTCCGGCGAGGCCGAACGGCAGGGCGGCGAGCAGCGAGAGTACGACGATATGGACCATGGTAACCTCCTTGACACAGTGGACGGAGAATGTGCTGAGTGGGCGCATGCTAGCGCGTTTCAAACACGAAATCTATGGTGCGGCCCAGAGCTGAGCACAGGGAATGGGCGAACATGGTCCGCCTCAGCTGGAGAGGTGGTATTTTTTCAACTTCGCGAGCAGCGTCTTATAATCAATCCGAAGCGTGTGTGCGGCCCTGGTCTTGTTCCCCTCGCTGGCGTTTAGCACACGATCAATGTGCAGCCGTTCGATCTCGTCGAGCGATAACTGCGTCTGATCGATGGAATCAGGGGCCCCGGATGATGGGGGCAGTGCCTGCACCACTTCTTCGCGCGTAATCGGACCTGTATTCAGGCTCATGAGCACGATACGTTCAATGACGTTGCGGAGCTCGCGGACATTGCCTGGCCAACCGTAGGTCATCAGAGGCTGCAGGCTGTCCGTCGTGAGGGTCCTTGTCGCGGCCCCGGGCATACGAAGGCTGTTCAGAATGTGGTCGACGAGCGCGGGAAGATCGTCCGGTCGTTCGCGAAGCGGAGGAACCCGCAACGTGACGGTGTTGATGCGATAGAGGAGGTCGTCGCGAAATCGACCCTGCAACACGAGTTCTTGCACATCTCGATTGGTCGCGCAGATGATGCGGACATCGGCACGCAGGGTGCGTGTGCTGCCGACGGGGCGGTATTCGTTCCGATCGAGAAACCGCAGCAGGCCCACCTGCATCGGTCCCGGCATCTCTCCGATCTCATCGAGAAACAGCGACCCACCCTCGGCGGCAGCGATCAATCCTGGCTTGGCCGTGGCGGCGCCGGTGAACGCGCCTTTCTCGTATCCGAACAGCTCGCTCTCCAGTAATTCTCGACTCACCGCCCCACAGTTGACGGCGATGCAGGGACCCTCGGCTCGCCGACTGCGTGTGTGAAGCAGACGGGCTACGACTTCTTTCCCGGAACCGGTTTCACCCTGAATGAGCACCGGTGCTCGCGAAGGCGCGACTTGAGCGATCTGAGC
>JBDTWG010000276.1:0-5048 GCA_040006855.1 Nitrospira sp. | reverse complement strand
AAGATCTTACGCGTCATCTCATCGACTTACAGCCTAGAAGAGCTACGGGACAACCTCTGACGTTCTTTGATCTACTTACCTCGGTTCCCATAACACACCTGAGTTTTGTCCACCTGCAGCCGTATCACGCCACCGCATGAGTCGACCGCAGCGCAACCGTGATCTTCGGGCCCAAATAAGTACTAATCCGCTTCACCGCCACCAATAAATTCCCTTGCGAATCCATCGGCTTATCAGTCTGATGCTCTTCTGCCTGCGAAGCCTCCAAAGGCTGCGGGTACGAAGCGGGTACGACAACAGCGTCATCCAGCTTATTAACCCATTCCCGGTTCTGACTGCGAAACAGGTGTCCGTAAGTATCCATCGTCACCTGAATGCTGCTATGGCCCGCCTGTTCTTGAATGTACTTGGGATGTGCCCCCTGTTTGATCAGCAGCGACACAAACGTATGCCGCAAGTCATGGAAGCGGACTTTTCGTATATCAGCCTTCTCTAAGCAACGGTACCAGCCTCGTCGTAGGTTCCTGTCGTCCCATCGGACGCCTTCAGGAGAGAGGAATACCCAGGCGGCTACCTCAGTCCCCTTATCCATCGCTTCCAAGATGATTCGCCGCATCTGGTCAAGACGCGAATTGATGCCTTTTTGCGAGGGTACGGTTTGGACCCAGCTGATGCGTCTGTGCGGAGGGAACTTAATGAGTGGTTCATGGTCTCCGTGTGGACAAGTTCTCTATCGACGACCGCGATCAGCTCATCAGCCTGGAACAAACGATCGAACGGTTTAAGCCCCGCATCGTGTATTTGGATGCTCTGTTCAAACTGAAATTCCTTCCTTCCGAGCCACTTGCATATTCCCCTTTTACATCAATAGTTTGTGGGGCTTATTTATACCCGCTCGAACACATCAAATGGCATCCGTGATCAACTACCCACGGCGGCACTTTGCTATTGGGATAATTCAGCGGCCAATGGGCCTCCTTGATGTCTCCCTCGCTGCGGAATGACTCGCGACTCCTATGACGGTCGTCTGCCAAGCCGACCAATGTCATACATCTGTGGAGACGACGGTTTTGCTCAGAATTCGATCGCCCAGTCGAATGGCTGATCTAGCTCTATATCCCTGCAACCGGAAGTGGGGCGCATTGACGGCGCAAGGGTACTCTGGACTGAGAATAGACTCCCGCTGAATTAGATTTTCTTCACCTTCCGCAGTCTATAGGTTATGGTCAAGAATGGCTGTACGAGATGTCTCTGTCTTCATTCTTTATACCCCTGCACTGCGCATATTGCTTCAGCATCGGTCACACGACGCGTTTCGATTGCCAAATCACTGGGCGTTCTTTGGAGGCGGTATAGAACAAGGAGAGAATCCAACGGAAGCACTGGAACGCGAGGTTCTAGAGGAATTATCCTATCAAGTACAAAGCCCGTACCTTCTCATGGTGCAAAAGGTAAGAGATGGAGAGGACGAGAACACGAAATATGTGTTTATTGAGCAATATCAGGACCAACCCCTTCAATTAGGAGAAGGACAAGCGATGGGATGGTTTTCACCTGACGAAACGCATGAGTTAAAAATCATTGAGCACGACCGCGCCGTTATAGAGCGAATGCGAGATTATCTGAATCAACTGTATGGAGCTGGCTAGGCAGCCGCTGCGAAGAAACCGACTGTCCGGCGAGCTATTGATCTTATTAGTTCCATGGTATGCGGCTACTAATGCAACCACTAATTTTTCTCTTTAGGATGGTGAAGGCGACGGTTTGTGTGAGTCCTTTTTCTGGTCGTCATCTGGCTTGAACATCTTTCCAATGGCCGGCCCTATTTTGGGAATCTCATTGCCAATATTATTCGCGGCGCTTTGTAACCCCCGTCCAATGTCTTGTAGAGTGAGACCCTTATTAGACTCTGGTCCTTTGTTCTCGGCAGTCTCGGACGCCGCTTCAGCTCCGGCCCACAGGCTCATCATCAGAGCACAGACTAACAGTGCAGTACGCATATGTGTCCTCCTTCCGGGCTACTTAGGAAAGCATTTTGTCACTAGCAATTCATGGGTTGGCACAAAGTCAGCATCCTTTACCAATGTTCATCCTGAGCAATGGGTGCGTAATAACCGCTCCATTCTTTCCACCCTACCCCAATATCGCTCATAGTCAGGCAGGATAACGATGGTACTGACGACAGCACACAACCACACGACCAGCACGGCCACGTCGATAGAATTAAGGTTGGTGGCTGTCAATTCTCCTTCTCCTTAGGTTTTGAAAAAAGTACTCCTGCTGATCGTTGCCTTCCCTGGAACGACGGAAGACGCTCCCTACTCACGATTGAGAAGGTTTGGTAACATCGGTGAACTATGAGGGCATTGGTTACGTCAGCGCCGGTGGAGGGTGGCTGAATAATAAAACGACAAGCACCACGTAATGAATAGTCGCATCCCCTGAGACTCCTGAAGAGACTTCATTGTCTTTATCTTCAATAAGTCTAGCGCAATCTACTGACGGGGCGAAGCAGAAGTGTAAAAGCATCTGTCAGGAGTACTCTAGGGAGCGGTTGGTATGAGCCGACTGGCGAAATGACACAGGGCAGAGTGCAATAGACAGTATCACTAAATGTCGAATTGTTGAAATGTCATGCAGAGAGGTCCGTACCCGTTTCTGTAACCACAGATCGCCCCCGCCTTTTTAGAACGATGACACCCCTATCGTGAATCGGTGTCTCCATATTGTGCCCCATCTGAACAGACTCCCTGCACACTCAACGCAACACGCCCGGCCACTGGTTGAAGCCGGAAGGGGTCATTTTGGCTTTGTGGGGTGGCGATTTACTATAAACCGCTGACACTCGACACAAGCATAACTGAATTCTAAATACTCTGGGTTGTATTCCTCTACAATTTTCGCACTCTCAACGGCTGCATCCGGCCACTCCATGTTATACGCGCTTGTGGCTATCGCAAACCCGCATGGGCATCGGAGAATATCTGGAAGTGTCATAGTCAACCGCTCTGTTAGTAGATCAGCGCGATTTCCGGGATTGTTGCACACATGATCTGCTATTCCGGCTTCAATGTCATACTGACCCTCTCCCTCAAAGCGCGTTTCTTCTTCTCTCCATGCGGGAAGTCTCAATGCCGATGTTCCTGGTTTTGCCTGTGTTGACCGTCAGATGCCCGGCCGTGGAGATTCGAGCAACTAACAGCACTGAAAAATCTATACGGATGCCCCCCGTTGCTCACTTAGTAATTGAAGCTTCACCAATCTCTCTGCCTCGACCCAATCGTCCACCTCAGTCAGAGCCCGCCGGTTTTCGTACAGTTCAAAAGCTTTCCGGGCGACACGCGCTCTGAATTCCTCTTGTGTCAATACTGGTCCCATTGAGGAACCTGTCGGTTCGGCTCGGAGCCCAGACTTAGGTCCCTTTGAAATCGGTTGTGGCAGAGAATCTTGTGCTTTAGAACGAGAGGTTTTCTTGACTTCCGCCTTGGGTGCAGTCTGCTTGGTTTTCTCATTCTCTCGCGAACGCTGCATCGGAAATCCTCCTTTGTGACGGAATATCTGGAAATATATACCAACACCACGACGCGGGGTCAAAGTCCCGTTGCCCGATGGAACTTAGCAGAAGATTTTGCCCTCATTCGTTATCGCCTAAAGGCTCACATACAAACAATTTGTAACCATATGACAGACAGACGGTTTTCGAACGATCCGTCAGACCTTGTGGGGGCCTTTTGACTTCAGGGCCTCCACTGTGGTTTGTATGGGAATGCCCGACTTCCTGGCATTGCTGAGCCATATCCCGGCCTTCTTCCCCCTCACTGTAGAATCGCTCATCGTCTACGGGTGCTTCTTAGGTTTGATCATTGGGGGAACCATCCTGATTAGGTCCCTCCGATATGAACTCACAACGGCGAAGCCCCGTCCAGGAGCCGCAGTTCGCGAGAGCTATCGTCGGAACTCGGACGCCCCGGTTTCCTGGGGGCGAAAACGGCGATCAAAAAGACCGTTCTTCCCTCGGTCTCGGTAATCTCGAAGAACATCTTCTGAATCCTTACCGTGCCGCAACCCCATTTCATCCGCCGACCGTCACACGCAGCGCACACGCGAAGAAGTGCACTCGTTCGTAAATCCCCTTTTCATTCATCAGGGCAGCCAATCATAAGAAGGCTGGGCAAATAACGAAAAACTCCCGATTGACTCTCTCTCGCGTTCGGCGGAGAATTCTCGCAGATTCGATTATGGCAAGGAGGAGGTGTCGTCATGGGCAAAATGGTTGAATGTTCCAAAGTTGATCCGTCGTCGGGCTGTAAGCACGTGGTCCGAGGTCAGACTGAAGAAGAAGTCATGAAGAATGCCGCGGAACACGCCAAGCAGCATGGGATTCGGGAGGTCACCCCGGAGCTTCAGGCCAAAGTGAAGGCGGCAATCCGAGACGAAAAGTAGTAGCTGTTCGGGGGTTGGCCCGCTTCCTGGTCAAGGAGAGTCAGACATGTCTTGAGAATGCAATCCCGAGTGAATGCAAAACCTTTCATGTTTAGCGTGTCGGCTTTGTCACCTAAAATTTCCTAGAAATATCTGGGGAGTGCCGTTGCGACAGAATTAAACATGGCATCCCCCTCCTGAGATAGACACTGACACCCGGTAGTGGTACCCGAACCGGCCCCCCTGCCCCATCTCGTCGCAAGGATATCCCCGACCCTGCAAATAAAGGCGCGATCAAGAGGAGACCTTTTGCCCTATGCTTAGCCCATCCTTATTATTTAAAGAAGTATTTATATAACCAAGGCGGTTCCACGACTCCCATGAGTGAAAGTATCAGCACTTGACGTGCTCGACGGAGCCCCACCCTGCCTTTCGTCCCTTGTTAAACTGCTGGCGATCCCTTACCGTAACACTGATGTCTTGAATCTGCACCGTTCTAAAATGAAAGAAGAAGACCAATGCCATTCTATCTCACCCGGTTCAGTTACACGCCAGAAACGTGGGCAAAGCTCATCAAGAATCCGGAGGACCGCCGAGCTGCAGCTCAGCAGTACATCGAATCGGTC
>JBDTWG010000275.1:0-5050 GCA_040006855.1 Nitrospira sp. | reverse complement strand
CAATCGAGCCATCTCGATCGACCCCTCCAAAATGCGCATCGTATCCGGACTGATTGCGATGGCTTCCCTGCCCGCCGCCGCATTGACATGCGACAGTTCGCTGGTCGCGATCCAGGTACTGAGCAACTCTTCCAATCGATGGATCTCTTCAAATCCCGCCGCCGCAGCTTCCAAAGCTCTTGGCCTGTTTGGAGCCACAGCCGTGACAGTGACCAGCGTGCCCATATGCATCTGTGTCCGCTTCACAACCACGGGCACGGATACGAGACCCTCCCCTGCGCACCCCGCAAACAACAGCGCGATAAAAATACATCCACTGAAATTCAATCGATATCCCGTCCACATGAATAGACTTCTACCAGAGGTGATGCTGAAAATACTTTGGATATCGAGGATAGGGCAACACTTCATAAAGCCGGGTCTCCATTTTTGGGGGGAAGGGAATAGCGGCGATCAAGGATTCACCGGCGAGAGTAGGATACTGCGTTCGGATAGCGTGCTCGGTCTGCTCTCGGATAGCGTCTTCGGCCATCATTGACACGGGCGCCATGCGTCCATAGCGCGGCGAATCAACACCAAATCGCCAAGTCCCCACAAAGACAATGCGCTCGTTACCTATGGAAAATGAATCCGAAAGTTGAGCCATCGACAGGAACGGTCCCTCACTGATTTGAATACGCGTGAGGTTATACTGCCCATCAGGAAGAAAACATCCGAACGCCTTGTCGTCTGCATCGATGGTCACCTTGTATCGCTCGCCCCTCTGCCATTGCGCCAATTCCACATCGCGCACCTCCGGGCCAAACCGTCCCCCTTGATCCCCAGTCATCACAGCCACTGCTCGTCATGAGACGAGAATCATCGGAGCTTCGGTTGACGAGAAAACGCCCGGCGGCTCCATAACACACCCCGCCCCCCCCTCGAAGCGGAGTATTCCAACCATTCCCGCCAACCTGAAATACATTTACGGCTCTCTTTTCAGAGGCAATTATAGGGAATCAACCAGACAAACGCACGCAACTAGCGTGCGCTCAGAGATATCCAATCTATGCTTGACATTTCTCCATGTGTCGAGATATTAATAATCGTTCTCAATTTCATCACCGTATATATATATTACGCGCCATGATTGCCAACAAAACACCCGCTTCTTCCTGCCAGCACACCGAGACTCGTTGCGAATGCGGCCAGCTCATCGCCAAAGTTTGCGGGCAGGGGCTTGAGCTGAAGTGCAAACGTTGCAAACGCATCGTCGTGATCCCATTCACCTCAATCGAAGGCTGGGGCACCGTCACAGCATGATTCGACCATTGAAAGGAGGCATCGTCGCCGGCAAACGCCCAGGGCTTCGATCTAACCCAAGTGTTTTCAGTACAGACCAGAGACCTTTGAGTCCCGAGTCAAACTACAACCTTACTCGCGGATGGAGGATACCCATGAAGATGCGGGCAATCCTCGGGGCTCTCGTTCTGGCCACGTTACCGGCCATGCCGGCATTGGCAGAAAACATGACCCCGGAGGACATCAAAAAACTAGTCGATGAAGCGGTAGAGAAGCGGCTGCAGGAACATGAACGGCGCGAGGGCGGAACGGAGCGGCGCGAAGGAGCGGCGGAGAAGAGTGATAGCGTGGCACCGCACTCGTCGGAACCCGGCATTGGATCGCTGCCCGAAGTCGGACGCGAGCGACGAACCGAAAGCCAGCCAGCCCTGTCCTTCGGATCGTCCGGTTCAGGGCGTTTGGTGTATGCCAAGCCGTTCGTGTCTGCTCCCAAAGCTATCGTGGGCGGCTACATGGACATTCAATATCGATCCCACAACAAAGGCGTCATAGAAACCGGAGGTTTTGGCAACGGAACGACGAATGGATTCGACCAGCAACGATTCGTCCCGTTCATTTACGCGGACATTACCGAGCATGTGAAGTTTGCCTCTGAGATTGAGATCGAGCACGGCATCCGAGAAACGAGCAATAATGAAATCAGCCTGGAGTTTGCCCATATCGACTACCTCGTCCACGAGCCCTTCAACATTCGGGCAGGAATTTTGCTCGTCCCCATCGGCAAGTTCAACCTGCTACACGATTCGCCGCTGAACGATCTCACCGATCGGCCACTCGTCAGTCAGCTAATCATCCCAACAACGATGGCTGAGACAGGCGTCGGATTCTATGGCACTCTCTATCCTGGTCGCACAAGCAAGCTGGATTATGAGTTCTACGTCACCACCGGTCCTTGCGGGTACAATCAAGACGGCTCCCCACGGGTCAGCGAGGCAAACGGTACGCGGAATTCACGCCAGCGGAAATGTGCCTCCGATGATGGATTGGATATTAATAACGGGAAAGCAGTCTCAGGTCGTGTGGCCTTCAGTCCGATGCTCGGGGTGGAAGTTGCCGGATCGAGCTACTACGGCAACCAATCTGCCACCAGCTATAACCCGCTGAGCATCACAGCAATTGACTGGACACTGCAAAAAGGGCCGTTTGAAATCCTCGGCGAAGCAGCCTGGGCCTACTCCAGAGGAAACTCACGCGCGATTCAAGGCGCCACGTTCGCTACACCTGGCACTTTCCTGACCGGTATCAATACGCTGAATTCATTTGCTGGCCCGCCACAACGGATGCAGGGATTCTATCTGCAGGGTAATTATCATTTCATGCCGGCATTCCTAACCAAACTCTCACCAAAGCGGTTCGGAGAAGGCTCCACGTTTACAGCAGTCGTCAGGTATGACCGCGTGAATTTGAACCGCGACAACCGCGGCGAGAATCAAGGCGAATTGGAACAGATCTCCTTTGGCCTAAATTATCGACCTGTTGAGGATGCGGTCTTTAAAATCAGCTATCAATATATGCCGAAGGCGTTCAACCCGAACACGGGAGAGCGGATTCACGACAGCGCTGTTGTGCTTTCAGCCGCAACGTATTTCTAACCCGAGCACAGGCGATCCCTCTCAGCAGAGAGGGATCGCCTGAATGAGAAGGAGTCGTGTTTGCTGTGTTGACCTCACGTATCGCAATGATGATCATCCTCTCGATCTGTGCGGGCTGTGCCACCCTGAGTGGGGACCGAGAACAATTTTACGTCTGCTCCTATGACGCTGTCTGGGATGCCTCACTCGAAGTCATGAAGGGGCAATCCATCTCGGCATCCAACAAGGGGACGGGATTGATTGAAACCGCGTGGATGGACGTGGCACCCCTTACAGAACGTTCCTTTGGAATATTTTCGCGTGAGGGATTCGGCAACAGAGAACGGGCGCGTATGACCGTCTCGGTCAAACGAATGAATGATGTTGCCGCTGTGAGCGTCCTGGAAACCAGACAGCGATGGCACTCGCGAGGCGGCGCCACTTCACAAGCCACCAAATGGTGGCCCGCAGAACCATCACAAGCCGCGACGAACGACGTTGTAGATCGAATCAACGAAAAGCTTAAAGAACAAGGATGTCTGCCCACATGAGAACTCGCCTGCTTGTCTGTTCATTGATGCTGTTGTGGTCACTGTCCCCTGTTCCTCTCTGGGCACAACGGGTGTGGGATACTGAACTCAAACGTTATTTGACAGAACAAGAGATGACGATGGCTGAGGTCTATCTGACCGAAGAGGACGCGGTGAAACTGATGTTTCCAAAATCAGAGCGTATCAGAAAGGACGTGTTGAGAGTCCCCATGGACAAAAAGTCCGTGGTCGAGAGCCGGATCGGCTGGAATTTTCCTGAAGATGCTTTTGATGTGTATATCGGCGAAACCAATGGGCGCGTCGATGGCTACGCTTTTGTGCAGAATACCATCGGCAAACACAAACCCATGACCTATATGGTCGGAGTGGACGCGCAGGGGCTTGTCTCAAACGTGGAGTTGCTTGTTTTTCGGGAGGCGCGTGGAAGCGAGGTGCGAACCAAGCGTTTCAACGTGCAATATGAAGGCAAATCGGTACTGGATCCGGTGCGTATCAATAAAGATATTATCAATATCAGCGGAGCGACCATGTCGGTTCGTTCAATGACCGCCGGAATAAAACGAGTTCTGGTGCTCGTCGACGAATTCTACTTGAAACCGCAGGGGCTCGGCAGCGACACTATGACCGCCCAAAAAGCCGAGAAGGGATTTTTCAAATCGATTTTCGGAAACTGAGCCCCACCAGCGATGCGCAACTTCAACTCTCGTTTTCGCCTCCGTGACTCGGACCGCCACATCCGGCTAGTCTACACGTTTTTCCTCGGCCTGATGTTGGCCGGCTTTACTTTTTCCTTCTTCTGGGCCCACAGCATGACTGGATTGTCGCCACAAGGAATTGCCGATCACTATCGAGGGTCCAATGCGACATTCGGCGAACCGATGTCGTTCCGTGAACTCGCTGAGATCACACACTTCCATTTGTTTACGATGCCCGTGGTGTTTATTATCCTGGTGCATGTCCTCTATCTCACCGATACCAGCAACCGACTCAAGGTGGTCACGACCTGGATTTCATTCGGCGGAGTCATTCTGGACTTGCTGTCCCCATGGCTGATTAGTTACGTATCTCCTATTTTTGTCCTCACCATGCTCACGGGGGATACGCTCATGACGGTTGGCTTCTTGATCATGCTGGTGATCCCTCTCTATGAGATGTGGGTCCTCAAACAACCGTTGATGGCTGGAAAACGCGCAGAGCACGGATGAGTTAATAGAGACAGACGTTCAATCGCGAGTGCGGCCAGAGGTCGTGAACCCAGAGCCCAAGATCGTATCGCACGGTCTTGGGCTCTGTTTTTTAGGGGGGAGAAAGCCAATGTTCCCATCGAGGGTGCCGATTAACGGCATGACGCGGTTTATCCAGGAGGTCACTTCGAAACTTGCCGCGCTGAATGCGCTACAACTGCCTGATGGATCGGTACAGCAGGTCCGCCTGCTTCAACTCCGGCGTTTGGCGCGGCGAATCGAAGCTTCGATCCCGGAGCATTTCGAGCACGGTGAGCGCACAGCCTCCTATGCGCTGCTCCTTGCCAAGGCCATCGGCCTGGCCGAGGAGCAGCGCACGAATTTACACTACGCGGCGCTGCTG
>JBDTWG010000274.1:0-5103 GCA_040006855.1 Nitrospira sp. | reverse complement strand
CCGGATTGTGCCATCCGCCGTCTGCTCGGATAAACGCATCCGCCTCTTTCGGCCCCCAACTGCCGGGCTTATAGGGGCGGACCCGCCGGTGGACCTTCAGGACCGGATCGACCACTGCCCAGGCGGCCTCAACCGCGTCCTCACGCGTGAAGAGCGCTCCGTTTCCAGCCATGGCGTCTCCCAAGAGCCGTTCATAGGGCGCTTCCTCTCCCGGTTGATGCTCAATCAAGGAGAGCTCTCGTTGGTCGCCGATAAACTCCTTCCCTACGCGCTTGACGCGAGCGGCGAGGGCGATGGCAGAGCTGGGAGAGAGCCGAAAACGCAGATAGTTGGTCCGGCCGGTCGCCGGAGCTGAGTCGCCGAACAGCCTCTGCGGCGGCGGCTTCAGGACCACCAGGACCTCGGCCGCCGTTTCAGGCAGACACTTGCCGGAGCGGAGGTACCACGGCACCCCCTGCCAGCGCCACGAATCGATGAACAGCCTCAGCGCACAAAACGTCTCGACATCGGAGCGCGTCGCCACGCCCGACTCTTTTCGGTAACCGTCATACTGGCCGCGCACCAGATCGTCCGGCTTCAGAGGACGCATGGCCTGGAAGACCTTGCTTTTCTCGCTGTGCACGGCTCCATAACCCCGATAGGCCGGCGGTTCCATCGCCAGCAAGGCGACGATCTGAAAAAGATGATTCTGAATGACGTCGCGCAGGCAGCCGGCGGTTTCGTAAAACGTACCACGGCCTTCCACGCCAAAATCCTCAGCCAGCGTGATCTGGACGCTGGCTACGCAGTTGCGGTTCCAGATCGGTTCCAGAAACGTATTGGCGAAGCGAAAATAGAGGATGTTCATAATCGCCTCTTTCCCCAGAAAGTGATCGATGCGAAAGATCGACTTTTCCGGGAACACTGACTGGGCAATACGGTTCAACTCGCGCGCGGAGGCCAGGTCACGTCCGAACGGCTTTTCGACGATGACGCGCGCATGGTCGGACAAGCCCGCGGCCCCGAGCCCTTTAATCACCGTCGCAAAGAGCGAGGGCGGGATGGCCAGGTAGTGCGTTGGATACCGGGCGCGACCCAGCGCCTTCTTGATCGCCGCGAACGTGCCTTCGTCATGATAGTCGCCACTCACGTATCTCAGTAAGGGCAGCAGCTGGCGGAGAGCCTGCTTGTTTCCAACTCCACCCGATCGCTGGATACTGTCCTTCACGCGCCTGTGCAACTGCGCGAGAGTCCACTTCGAAGAGGCAACGCCGACAACCGGGACCTTGAGGGCACCCCGCTTCACCATCGCGCAGAGCGCCGGAAAGATCTTCTTATAGGCGAGATCGCCCGTCGCACCGAACAGCACCAGCGCGTCTGAGCGCGTCGCGCCGCCTTTGGCCTTGCTCATCTCAGCTTCCTCCCGTGTTGCGTGCCTCATCCCCGCCGACCTGTTTGTGCATGGCGCAGAGGAGCCAGTCGGCGCCGCACCCACTAGATGTGGACAGGTCGCCGTTGTACTTCCAGACGATCCTTCTCCAACGTTTCCATCAGCTGGTCGAACGGCTTGTTGAACGTCTCAACACCTTGGTCTTCGAGTTGCTGCGTGACCTGGGCGAGGCTGATGCCGAGTGTCGGCAAGCTCTCCAAGACGAAATGAGCCTGCTCCACATCCTGTTCAATGCGGACTTCCGGAGCGCCATGGTCGCGATAGGCGTTGAGGGTTTCGACCGGGATCGTGTTGACGGTGTCCGGCCCAATGAGTGCTTCGATGTATTTGACGTCGCTGTAGTCCGGGTCCTTCGTGCCAGTACTCGCCCACAGCAGCCGCTGAACTGAAACATTTTTCTTGATCAATCGCTGGAACCGATTGCTGCCAAAGATCTCCTTATAGATCTGATAGGCCGCCTTCGCACTGGCCACGGCCACCTGACCGCGCACCTTCTTCGCGAGCGCGGCCTTCTCGTCGCCGTGCGCGACAAGCTTGTCCAGCAACGGATCCACCAGCACGTCGATGCGGCTCACAAAGAAGCTAGCCACGGAGGCCACATGGTTGACCGGCTGACCTTGGGCGATGCGCGCTTCGATGCCCGCGATATACGCGTCTGCGACCTGTCGATACCGAGGCAAGCCGAACAACAGCGTCACATTCACGCTGATGCCTTCGCTGATGAGTTGTCGGATCGCGGGAACACCTTCCAACGTGGCCGGGACCTTGATGAACACGTTGGGTCGGTTCAGCGCGGCCCAGAGCCGCCGAGCTTCCTCAATCGTGCCCTGTGTGTCATGTGCCAGGTGAGGATTGACCTCTAAACTGACATAGCCGTCCTTGCCGTCCGTCTTGTCGTACAGAGGCCGGAACTCGTCAGCGGCGCTTTGCACGTCCCGCTGAGTGAGAGTCTCATAGATTTCCGTCACCGTCTTTTCATCCAGAGCCAGTCTGCGGATATCCGCATCATATTCCTGGCTACCCGCAATCGCTTTTTCAAAGATGGAGGGATTCGACGTCATGCCTCGAAGGCCATCCTCCTCAATCAAGCGCCTGAGCTCGCCACTGACGATCAGATCGCGCCGGATGTAGTCCAGCCAGAAGGACTGGCCGAATTCGCTCAGCTTCTTCAATGGATTGATAGGCATGCGGGTACCTCCTTGTTTTCTAAGTTTGCCGCCTTCTCCACGCGGCGGCGATCATGTTCGCGTCGCGGTATCGGACGGCAAGAAATGTTTGACCTCATGTCCAAGCGCATGCGACCCCGACTACGAGGCCACTTCGGCCGACACCGCGCGCCTGGAATGTTGTGAGCGACCATACATACGCCAAGGGGACTCCCCCGGACGGCCACGCCCCGCGGTCGAGATCCCAGCGAGCGACGGCACCTGCCAGGGTCCCCGACACCATCAGGATAATCCTCGTCCAGCGTCGGCCTGCGCTCACCACAGCAGACCACGCCATAGTCGACTTCACCCCAACGTCTCAGCCCGGGGTACCTTCGGGTCCAACCATCAATCATCGGCGGCAATCCCGAGGCGCGCGCCTGTCCTGAGCGACGTTGACCTGCCTCAGGCATACGCCTGTTCCACAATGGCCCGCGCTCGTGCGCACACCTGTTCCACCGTGAATCCAAACTCCCGCATGACCACCGGCCCAGGTGCCGATGCGCCAAAGTGGTCGATCCCCATCACACCTCCTCGGTCACCCACGTACCGATGCCACCCCTGCGTCACCCCCGCTTCGACCGCAAGCCGCGCACGAACTGAGGGGGGCAGCACTGCATCGCGATAGTCGCTGGATTGGGCCTCGAACAAATCCCAACTCGGCATCGACACGAGGCGCACAGCGATGTGCTGGTCCTGTAGTTTTTGTTGCGCCGCTACGATCAAGCCGACTTCTGATCCGGTGGCGATTAAGATCAATTGAGGTGTGCCCTGCGGCGTATCAGCCAGGATATAGGCCCCCCGGCGGAGCCCGTCCGCCGAAGCGAATCGCTTCCGGTCGAGCGTCGGTACGCTCTGCCGAGACAACACCAGGGCGACAGGCCGATCCCGCGTTTCTATTGCGACTCGCCACGCTACCGCAGTCTCGTTGGCGTCGCCGGGACGAATGAGCATGAGATTCGGAAGCGCGCGAAGCGAGGCGAGCTGCTCGATCGGCTGATGGGTCGGGCCGTCTTCGCCCATCCCAATGCTGTCGTGCGTAAATGCATAAATCACCCGAACTCCCATGAGCGCGGCGAGTCGAATCGACGGGCGCATGTAATCGGAGAACGTCAGAAATGTCGCACCGAAGGGGATGAGGCCGCCGTGCGTCACCATGCCGTTCAAGACTGCGCCCATCGCATGTTCGCGAACGCCGAAGTGCAGGTTGCGGCCCGCATAACTCCAGCCCCCACCGGACGATCCTTGCAGATCACCGACCGCCATCGCAGGGTTCTCAAGATCCCCCTCATCTTTGAGTTCCGTAAAGGTGGATGGATCCAAGTCTGCGGAACCACCGATCAAACCCGGCAAATATGGGCTGATGGCATTCTCCACCGCCCCTGCGGCGGCGCGTGTGGCCAGCCCTTTGGCGTCGGCGGGGAATTGCGGAATGTGTGCATCCCACCCTGGCGGCAGTTCTCCGTTGATGAGCTGGCGCAATTCACGAGCAAGCTCAGGATACTGCCTTTCGTAGGTGGCGAACGTCGCATTCCATTCCGCTTCCGCATGCCGGCCAAGGTCCACGGCACGGCGGCAATGTTGCGCGACTTCGGGGGGCACAAGAAATGGTGGTTCAGCAGGCCATCCTAGATTTTCCTTGGTTAGGAAGACTTCTTTCGCCCCCAGCGGCGAACCATGGGCGGAAAAGGTATCCTGTTTGTGAGGAGACCCATACCCGATGTGCGTTCGCACCAGAATCAGCGAGGGACGATCCGTGGCCTGACGCGCCGCGTGGATGGCCCGGTCGATGGCGTCCACATCGTTGCCATCGTCGACCGATTGCGTGTGCCAGCCATAGGCCGCAAATCGTTGGGCGCGGTCTTCGGTGAAGGTGAGCTGAGTTGACGCGGCGAGCGTGATCCGATTGTCGTCGTACAGATAGATCAGCTTGCCCAGCTTCAAGTGGCCGGCAAGCGAGGCCGCTTCGGCCGCCACGCCTTCCATCAGGTCGCCGTCGCTGACCAGCCCATACGTGAAATGATGGATGATCTCACACCCGGGGCGATTGTAACGGGCTGCCAAATACGCTTCGGCGATGGCCATGCCCACTCCATTGCCGAATCCCTGACCGAGCGGGCCTGTGGTGGTCTCAACGCCGGGAGTCAAGGCGCGCTCAGGATGACCGGGCGTGATGCTGCCCCATTGGCGAAACTGTTTGATTTGCTCGAGCGGCAGATCATAGCCCGTGAGATGGAGCAAGCTGTACAACAGCATCGACCCATGACCGGCCGACAGGACGAATCGATCCCGATTGAACCACTGCGGATTGACTGGGTTATGTTGGAGAAATCTGGTCCATAACACATACGACATGGGCGCGGCATCCAACGGCAGACCCGGGTGACCACTGTCGGCTTTTTGCACCGCATCCACTGATAGAAAACGGATCGTGCTAATCGACAATTGATCTAATTGAGCCTGACTCAA
>JBDTWG010000273.1:0-5169 GCA_040006855.1 Nitrospira sp. | reverse complement strand
TTCTTAGACTGTGCTGCCGGACCAATGGGTCGCGGATTGAACCATGCTCTGAATAGCGGGCGTCTGAAGCAGCCCATCACGATTCGATTGGATAAAGCGACCGTGGCCTATTTCAAGGGGTTGGCCGATGAAATCGGGATGCCGTACCAGAATCTGATCAATTTGTATCTGCGAGATTGCGCGTTGCATCAGAAGAAGCTTGTTCTGAGATGGGCTTCATAACTCAAATGACATTGAGTGCTCCTTGGCTGAATTCACGACCGGAGAAGAAGTCATGCTTCAGCGAATATGTAGCCATATCCTGCATGCTCTAGGAGGTTGTGGAAAAACCCCATTGATGCTGAAACGAGGGGGGAGTCTCTCCTCTGGGGCTCGGAACTGCACAATCTCCAGGATGCTCAAACAGGCTGTCCAGCAAGGCCGCAGCGAATGAAGGGCCGAGGCGTACCCTTGGGGTACGTTGAGGGTCTGAATGAGGCGAGAACGCGGCTGGCAGCCTGTTTCAGCATCCTGCTACGACTTCACCTTCTTCTGCAGAAACAAAATGAACAACATGAGTGTGGGTAGTGGAGCCAGCACAAAGGGTGCCAGCCAGAGCAGCACGTTTTTCCCCCGCACGCGGGCCTGATCGAACATCCAAATAAAGATCCATATGAGCAGGCCGATGTAATTCACGGCCATCCAGCGGGTGGTGTGAATTTTTAAGCCGCTGATTGTTTCCGGCTCGCCCTGGATGAAAAAGATTCCGATGAGGAGCACGAAGGCTCCCAGGAGTCCGGCAACCAGGCGTTTACTCCACACGAACATAGTGTCTCCTTCCGCTAAACAGCGAACCGTTCAGGCTCAACAAGCAGGGTTTTATTTCGATGAAATCGGGCGTAAGCTAAACAGGCTGAGGGTATTTGTCAAACCGCCGGAGGTGCGTCTTCGCATCGATCCTGAGCGGAGTCCTCCCGGTTCAGGTGGGAAATGAGCACGCTGAAGTTAGTTGGTTTGGTGGCTGGGTTGGTGATGGCCGTGGGATTGGCCGCAACCAATCCCACGATGGACGCCTATGTTCGCTTCGTCGAGGCGCGACTGACGGCTGAGATCGATAAGATGGACCAATCTGCCCCGCGAGCCGATCGGGAGCTCATTCGGAAGATTTTTCGTGCCCAGGGCAGCAAGTTGGTCGAAGGCTTAGTGCGTCCGAAGACGACTAGGAGCAATTGGGGCTTGCTGAGTCTGTTTGAAACGAATGTTCTGGAGGAATCAGTCCTGGTCCTTGGGGTGGCCGGGCAATTCATTCCCTTGCGGGGGGTCGAGGAGGCGACGTTAAAGGTCGGTCGGCTGGCTTTTTAGCCTGTGTTAAAAAGTTTCTCGCGCCCCTGTGAAAAATACCCCCTGTTGATACCCTGTGGCACTGTGGATAACCTGCTTAAAACCAGGCCCAAACTGGCTCCAAATCTGGGTCTGCGGCTATCACCAGCTTATCCCCATTACTCACAGGTGTGCCACAACATTTTGTTTGACAAAAAAACTCGATCACTATATCTAGTGGGTATGTGCGGTCGCACGAGAAATTGGTACGGATTGAGATCGCCACAGAGTGCTTCCTTTTTCGCTCAGATCCAGCTCGTCACGGCCGCCCGTCATTCGCATCATTTGTTAGCTACCTGTTTGAAGGAGGAAACCAGTGAGGATTGAACGAAGATTCACCAAGCGTGGGCAGAGCCCCTATGAGGGTCTTACGTTCGTAGAACGTTCCTCGGAGATCCGGAATCCCGACGGATCGACGGTTTTCAAATTAGATCATATCGCTGTACCGGAGCATTGGACCCAACTGGCGATCGACATTCTGGCCCAAAAATACTTCCGAAAAGCCGGGGTTCCACAGGTGCATGAGGACGGAACGCCGGTGGTGGATGTCGCGGGCAAGCCGGTGCTGGGATCTGAGCGCGACGCCCGGCAGGTATTTGATCGGTTGGCCGGCTGTTGGACGTTCTGGGGAAAAAATCACGGCTACTTCAAGACGGCGGAAGATGCGACCGCCTTCCACGACGAGATGTGCTACATGCTGGCCTATCAAATGGCCGCCCCCAATAGTCCCCAGTGGTTCAACACGGGGCTGCACTATGCCTACGGGCTATCGGGGCCGGCGCAGGGGCACTTTTATGTCGATCCCAAGCTGGGAGAGGTCGTCAGGGCAACCAACGCCTTCGAACATCCACAGCCTCACGCCTGCTTCATCCAGTCCATTGAAGACGACCTCGTCAACGAGAACGGCATCATGGACCTCTGGGTCCGTGAGGCACGGCTGTTCAAATACGGTTCCGGGACCGGCACCAATTTCTCGCGGTTGCGCGGTGATGGAGAATCCTTGTCCGGCGGCGGCCGGTCGTCCGGGCTCATGTCGTTCCTGAAGATCGGCGATCGGGCTGCCGGGGCGATCAAGTCCGGCGGAACGACGAGGCGAGCGGCCAAGATGGTCTGCCTGGACCTCGACCATCCGGATATCGAGGAATTCATCGACTGGAAAGTCGTCGAAGAGCAGAAGGTGGCGGCGATGGTCACCGGCTCCAAGGTCTGCGCCCAGCGTCTCAATGCCGTGCTCAAGGCCTGCATGCTGGTCGATGCCCAAGGTCTGGGCCATGTCGAATTGGACCTGAAGAAAAACCAGGTGCTGAAGGATGCCGTGACCGCGGCCCGTCGCGATATGGTGCCGGAAGCCTATATCCACCGCATGTTCGAGTATGCCAGCCAGGGTTATACGCATTTCGTGTTCCACGAATACGACACCAATTGGGACGGCAAGGCCTACCAGACTGTCTCGGGGCAAAATTCCAACAATAGTGTGCGTATCCCGAACGGGTTCTTCGACGTATTGGAACGAGACGGTGATTGGGAATTGCGGCGTCGGATCGACGGCAAGGTCAGCAAAACGGTCAAGGCGCGCGACCTCTGGGACAAGATCGCCTGGGCGGCCTGGATCTGCGCCGACCCCGGAACGCAGTACGATACGACCATCAATGAATGGCACACCTGCCCGGAAGACGGGCGGATCAACGCGTCCAATCCCTGTTCCGAGTACATGTTCCTGGACGATACGGCCTGCAACCTGGCGTCGCTCAATCTTTCCAAGTTTTTCAATGTCGAGGGAGAGTTCGACCTGGATTCCTTCCGACATGCGGTGCGTTTGTGGACCGTTGCGCTGGAAATCAGCGTGTTGATGGCTTCATTCCCGAGCCGTCAAATTGCCCAGAAGAGTTACGAGTTCCGGACGCTCGGCCTGGGGTATGCCAACCTCGGCACCATTCTCATGAAGCAAAGTATTCCCTACGATTCGCCGAAAGCCGTGGCGATTTGTGGCGCGATCACGGCGATCATGACAGGGGAGTCGTACGCGACTTCCGCGGAGATGGCGGCGGAGATCGGTCCCTTTCCCGGTTACAACAAGAACCGGGAGTCGATGCTGCGGGTCATTCGGAACCACCGGCGAGCGGCGTACAGTGCGGCCCATGAGGAGTATGAAGGGCTCACGATTTTGCCGACCTCGATTCAGCCCGAGCAGTGCCCGCCGGCCATGTTGCTCGCGGCCCGACGCGCCTGGGATCGCGCGCTGGAATTGGGTGCGGCCTATGGGTTCCGCAATGCGCAGGTGACGGTGATCGCGCCGACCGGCACGATCGGTCTGGTGATGGATTGCGATACGACCGGCATTGAGCCGGATTTCGCCCTGGTCAAGTTCAAGAAACTGGCGGGTGGCGGCTACTTCAAGATCATCAATCAGAGCCTGCCGCCGGCGCTGGCGGCGCTGGGGTATACCGACGCGCAGATTCAAGACATCGGAGCCTATTGCGCGGGCCATCAGACTTTGAAGGGAGCGCCCTTCATCAATCACGAAGTGCTGCGTCAAAAGGGATTTGACGATGCGGCGTTGGAACGGCTGGAAGGTTCGTTGGCCCAGGCGTTCGAGATTCAGTTCGTCTTTAACAAGTTTAATCTCGGTGAAGAGTTCTGCCGGGAGAAACTGGGTATCAGCGATGCGCAGTTGGCCGACCCGACCTTCAACATGCTGAAGACCTTGGGCTTCACTCAGGAGGAAGTGGCGGCAGCCAACGACTATTGCTGCGGCACCATGACCGTCGAGGGCGCGCCCCATCTCAAAGTGGAACATTTGCCGATTTTTGATTGTGCCAATCGCTGCGGTCGGATTGGGCAGCGGTATATTGCCGTCGATGCGCATATCCGTATGATGGCGGCGGCTCAGCCCTTCATCAGCGGCGCCATCAGCAAGACCATCAACATGCCGGCCGATGCCTCGTTGGAAGATGTCAAAGCGGCCTATCTCTTCGCCTGGAAGAGTATGGTCAAGGCCGTCGCGCTCTATCGTGACGGATCGAAATTGAGCCAGCCGCTGAATGCGTCTTCAGATAGCGGAAAAGGCGAGGAGGCGGCTCCCAGCGTCCTGTCCGTGGCCGAAAAGGTGGCCGAGCGGGTGCTGGTGCGATATCTCCATAAGCGGCGATCGTTGCCGTCGCGACGTAGCGGGTATACGCAGAAAGCCATCATCGGGGGCCACAAATTATACCTTCGCACCGGTGAATACGAAGACGGCACGCTCGGCGAAATTTTCCTCGACATGCATAAGGAAGGGGCGGCCTTCCGCAGTTTGATGAATAATTTCGCGATCGCCATTTCGCTCGGCCTGCAGCATGGCGTGCCGCTGGAAGAGTTCGTGGAGGCCTTTGTATTTACGCGATTCGAGCCTAATGGACCGGTGAAACTGAACGATCGTATCAAGATGGCCACGTCGATCATCGACTACATCTTCCGTGAACTTGCGATTACCTATCTGGAGCGGGCCGACCTGGCGCAGGTGCGGGAAGAAGATCTCCGCATGGATTCCATGAAGAAAGACGAACAGGATCCGGAATGTGTGGAGGAAGAGGCGGATATGACCGCCCTGTCGAAATCGTCGATCCTGACCGAGCATTTGCCTGTGCGGCGGAATGGAATGAACGGCGGGAACGGACATAGCCACAGAGCGGGAAACGGCAGCGTGGCCCATAAAGTGGAGTTGAAGCGCGAAACGTTGACCGTGACTTCGGTGCGGCAGGAAGCCAAAGAAAAAGGATATGAAGGCGATCCCTGTCAGAACTGCAAACAGTTCACCCTGGTGCGCAACGG
>JBDTWG010000272.1:0-5182 GCA_040006855.1 Nitrospira sp. | reverse complement strand
GGAGCGGAGTCCTCTGGCGCACCATTCCCTGATCGGATGAGACTACCCACCTTCGGCGCGAGCGTAGAAGCCCTGCCATCGCGGATCATCCTATCTCCCTTCCAGATATTCTCGTGTTGCTCTATCGGGTCGTCGGTCAAAAGCAAAGGACAGTGGGGATGCCGATGAAAAGTGCGCCGCGGCGTTTGCCTACCAGAGGGGTCATGGCAGGTGCGGTAGTAATCGGCTCATGGAGTCGCCGGATCTTTTGGCAAGTCAGGTGTTAGGGGTGGGACGGTCATTGATCCTTGTGGCGCCGGTGGGGCCGCATTCGTGGGTGACTAATGAACCGACGCCCCAGGCGGTGGCGGGGGCTGTCTGTTGAGTCCCTGCCGATCGCATCCCGCAAGCGCGACGAGGACAACGACGCCCAGGACTGCAATCGTACGGCATGTCTGGCTGACCGGCAGTGCCGCTCCTTAATAGCTTTCCTTGGCGCGGGCCTTTTTATTCTCCGCATCCATGCGGTCATACTCGGGATGCTTTTCGGCATGGGTGGAGGGGTGTTCCGTGACGCCTAGCTGTTGGCGGTTCTCATAAGCCCGCTCGTCATCTCTTTGTCGCTGTTGCCGTTTCTCATACGCCTTCTTGTCGCCTCTTTGCTGCTGTTGGCGCTTCGCATAAGCCCTCTCGTCTTCTTTTTTCCGCTGTTGACGAGCATCATAATCGTCGGTTCTAACGCGAAGCCATTTTTGCTGTGATTCTCGCAGTTGTGACAAATCTTCAGGAGCAACCGAGCCAACTGCAATTTGGTATCCATGCGCTACCGCATCATCCATTCGAGAGAGTTCATCGCCAGCACAAATTTGTTGCTCAGCACGAATTGCTATATGTCCACAATCGAAATTGGCGGTGTGAGCAATTGCAACAGGGAGGATGACTCCAAGGAGTACGGTTGACGTGAGAAGAGGCATTTTCATTTGATTTCGAGCTTGGATCGGTTTCACAGTGCCGCGCGAGCTTCCATCTCGTATAGATCAGACCCTTCCATCGGGAGACATCTCCTTTCTCGGTCTTCTGTCACTATCGGGGAGGCCGGTCGAGTTCATCGGCTAATACAGCAGGCATCTCCACCGCTAGTGGGTCCTCCAGCTCAATCGGTTCATAGTGCACCGCTTTGATGGTGGTCAACGGACAGGAAATCCATCCATGGATGCCACGAGTTTTAAAACGGATGCCCATTGGCGGAAGAGCCTCAAGGTTCACGCTGGCAAGGGTGACCCCCTCTTGATCCGTCCATTGAAAGGTATCCATCGTCAGTGATCCAGGTAGCACCTCGTACCAGGAGCCATCCGTCAGTAGCACACGGGCGACTGTATTCACATCAATCTTTAGGCTCATGGGCTCCTTCTTTCAGCGCCGAGACTTGGTTGCCTTCTTTTTTGCTCCAGTGGACTTTGGAGGTTTCGCGTCACCTCGATCGCCTTGCCCTTTTGTTGCGACGGTCTTTGCCTTTCGGCGACGATCCTGGCTCAACTACTTGCTCACGTCATCTTGGGAATCGGTAAACTTTCCTGTCTCGATGCGTCGGACATACCGCTTGTCTTTTGTCTGTGGCTCAATCAATTCGCGGTTCGCAGCGTTGCGTGCCAGACTCCACCCTCGTTGGCGCTATTACAAATCCTCCTACCTCTCTGAGATGCTAGTGAAGTCCCTGGGTAGACCGAGGCGCCCTAAAAGTGGGGCAGCTTGCCATCCATCATTGAACTCCCATAGCTGCATCACGTTGCAAGGCGTCTACCAGTGCCTGAATCGTCGATGGGGCATTGCCTTCCGTCCGGTTGTTCACCAGCACATAGACCCGAAGCCTTCGGCTCACGGCCTGCTTGACCAACTCCACGGTTTGGGCTCGCATCTCCTGTAACTCCCCCCACGATCTTGTCATAGGGGGCGGCCCGCTTCTTCGCCGCCTCATGTTCCGCGAGAGAGGTTATGCGAGCCTGTTCATAGAGTTTGACGATTTCTCCCAGTCTATTTTCCAGAGCCATTCTGAGCTAGGTGCGTTTTCACTGTGAAATCCCCGCGCCGACTTAATGCCAGAGCATCTCAGGCGGGCCGGCTAGTAAACAGGCAACGACCGCCCGCAATTCGACAATACCCACTGGCTTTGGCAGCATTGCATCTGCGCCTAGTTGCAGGGCTTCGCTCAGGAGTTGGTTTGCGGCTTTCGAGCCGGAGACGGCCAGAATCTTGACGGCGGGATAGTCCGCCCGCAACTGTTGGATCACCTCCACACCATCTGCCTGAGGCATGTCCATGTCCGTCATCACCAGGTCAGTCGGAGAATCCCGGAAGCGACGGATCCCGTCCCACCCAGTAGATGCCTCCTGAACTAAATAGCCGACCGGTTCAAGAATCGCACGAAAGAGCCCACGCACGGCTTCATCGTCTTCGATCACGAGGATGGACGCGAGGGCTGGCGTCTCAGCGTGTCCGTGTGAATGCCTCTGCACGGTGACCTTATCTTCGTCTAGTTGTCCTGCCCGGTATCGCCAGCTGTGCGCGCGCCTTGTTCCCCTGAACCCATGGGGCCTCCGGCCATTTGGGCTTTTTCGGCGAGATTGTCTTGTTTCGGCATCGCGCTCTGTATCCACTCTTTGCCTCGCTGGAGAACCGTATCCAGAGTACTCTCACCTCCCTCGCTCGCCTTGTCCCATTCGTCTGTAGCCCGCCTCGCATAGTCACGTACCGACGACCGAAAGTCAGAGCCGGCCTGCGGTGCGAATAAGAGCATGGCCCCGGCTCCGACCGTAGCCCCCGCGATGAACGCGAACGCCGCGTATGAGACATCTTCTTTGTGCATGAGATTCCCTCCGCCGTGTGTCAATTATGGTCTGTGTACTCCCCGCATCAAAGGGGGATGGCTGCCGCATATCTCTGAACCTATCGGTTCCGCCAGTCCTTGTGGTGTGTCGCACCAGCTATGTTCGTTCGCTCCATCGCACCGGTCTCGTAAACAGGCCCATCATCGCGAGCCCGCAGATCACGAGAAGGAGGAGCAAGCTGGCGAAGAGGAAAAACCCCGCTTTAAGTTCCTGCGTCAGCATAGCTGCAGTCTAATGTCATCCTGAGCTGAACGGACCTAGGAAGGACTCTAGCATTCTAAAAAAGCATGGGTGTTGGGGGACGGCTTTGCACGAGCCGATTGTTAATGTGAGAACACCGTCGCCTGAACACCAGATTGGTTATCGTCCGCAGCTTCAATCAGTGTTGAGGCAACTTGCGCAGGGTCACCGGCCATGCGAGGGCCGCTTCGCATTCCGATAATGGGCAATCTGAACTGGCTTCAGATTCTTTCTCTGTCAAGCCGGATGCCTCTTTCATGGATGGTCATACAATTGCGGGGCATCCTGCGTTAAACCCGACTCGTGAGTTGAAAGTAGCAACACGTGCAAGTGGACAGTTTTTTTTTGCTCATGCTAAGCTGCGCCTCGTTGTGGGTTTACTTGGCGCTGAGGAGACTGTCGAGCACGCGCAGACTTCTGCACCGTTGCCGTACTCATCGAAGTACCTGCGCTCGCTCACGTCGGTTGCAGTGAGCATGCGTTCTAGTGCAGGCTTGATTATTATCACCAGGAGTCCATATGTCTGCACTTGATGGGCATGCAATCAGGCACAGTAAAGAAGCGATCTTAACGCTGTGGGAAAAGCGGTGCCTAAAAGAAGTGACTTCAGCCCGTATAACGGGGCCACGGGCCCTCCGTGATTCCCTCCCGACCTTCCTCGATCGTTTGGATGAGGCACTCGCGGCCCATCACAAAATGGACGCAACCCCTGTTGCGATTCTCGAACAAGAAGCCATCCGTGTCGGCAAAATGCATGGCGTCGACCGGGCCTGCAACACCAAGTACACACTCGGGGAAGTCATCGACGAGTACCATATTTTGCGACAAGTCATCTTTCACATCTTGGAGAGGGACGGCCCTTTAGCAGAGATGCCCCGTGACATCCTGCTCGATTCGATCGAGCAGGCGGTCAAAAATGCGGTCCTGGAATTTACACAGGCGCACTCGGACATTCAGGAGAAGTTTATCCACACCCTCACTCACGACCTGAGGACGCCCATCAGTGTGGCAAAAATGAACGCGGCGCTCGCCGTCAGAGGCACGGGGATTCCTGACTCTGCCAAAGAGTTCATTAAGAGAAACGTCGTCAGTCTCAATCGCCTGGACTCCATGATCGAGGATCTCCTCGATGCAAGCCGGCTCCGGGCTGGAGAATGTCTGACACTTCAGTATCACCAGTGTGACTTAGACACCGTGCTTCGAGGCGTCCTGGAAGAAATGATCGTGGTGCATGGCCCCCGGTTCATGTTGGACAGCCCCACTGCGGTGGAAGGTCGGTGGGGCCGGGATGCGCTGAGAAGGGCGGTGGAAAACCTCATTGATAATGCTGTGAAGTATGGCGCCAAGCAGACGCCCATCACCGTCTCACTCAAGACACGTGGACGCATGGTTGAAGTCTGCGTCCATAATGAAGGCTCGTTTATTCCCGAACACGAGATCCCGCGATTGTTTGAAAAGTTCCGACGGGCTCAGCATTCACAACAACATGCCCAGCAACAGGGATGGGGTCTGAGACTCACGCTGGTGAAGGCCATTGTGGACGATCACAAAGGGAAAATTCGGGTGGAAAGCGAACGAGACTTTGGCACGCGTTTCATCCTGGAACTTCCCATCCTCGTTAGCCCCTCCTCGCAGGGAGCATAGTCCCCTTCCTTCATCGCCCGCCTTTCTCCTTTTGTACCAAGGGTCCTCCGAGTACCAGTCAGTAATCCAATTCCTATAAAAACCGTTGTGGCCTGCGACTCGTGGTGAGAGTGCCAGTCACGCACGTGTGAGGCAGGTGCGGAAGACGGCGCACGCGCCTTGTTGATGAAAGCCGCGTCACTAGCGGTGATGGGCAGATGAGAAGTCGACTGACCGGAGAAATTGTGTGGGTTTGAACCGCTCCATCCCTACGATCCCCGCCGCCATGCGACTCGTCCATTCGGGGCCATTCGCGCCTTCGCTCAGTCCGAGCACTCTGGTCCGGGGCAATCCAATGACGATCGCCCCACGACCTCTCTAGCATCTAGAGGACAATCGTCCGTCGGAGTCCTCATCGTGGATGACAATATGCGGGTGAGAGAAACGTTGTGGGA
>JBDTWG010000271.1:0-5220 GCA_040006855.1 Nitrospira sp. | reverse complement strand
ATGGTGCCATTGAGCTGGAGCCGGTCGACATAGGCACGGATTTCACTCAGCGTCATCGTTTCCGAGTCCAACTCCAGCCAGGTGGTGAAGTCGTCAGGGATTTGCGCCAGGGGCAAGGGCTCGGTTCGAAAGGTGCTCACCGATACGACGCCATCAGGCCGAAAGGATCGTCTGATGCCATCTTCCAAGGTCCAGCCTTGCGGGGAATAGACCGCCCGTTGCGCCTCCGCGATCTGTTGCAACTCAAACGTGGGGCTCAGGCGATAGAGCCGCACCTTTCGCAACACGGCGCCCCCGGGCTCGATGCTGTCGATGTTCATCAGCGTCTGGCCTCCGAGGCTCACCCAAGGCTGCGCGGCTTTCACTGAGACCGGGACCGCCCGCTTTTCAATCTGTGTGGTCTTGATCTGTTCCGCGCGCGCGAGCGCGAGGGGAATGACGGTGGAGCTGAACAGAAACAAGATCGTCGCCAGCACCGTGCCAAAAAATAAAAATGGCGAGGTAATCCAATACAGACTGATGCCGCAGCTGCGCATCGCGGTGATTTCATGGCTGCGAGACAACAGACCGATGGTGAGCAAGGTCGCCATCAAGACCGCCAACGGCGCGATCTGGTAGGAAATGGCCGGCATCTTGAGCACGAAGTAGGTCAACACGTCGAGCACGCGTGCGTCATAACGCAGGAATCGGCGAACTTTCTCAAAGAAGTCGATGACGAGATAGATCGTCATGAGCCCCGAGAAGCACATGCCGAAGATCTTCACGTATTCGCGCAGCATGTATCGAAACAGAATGGTCATAGGGCTACTGCCGGCTCACGCGATAAAACCAGAAGATCGTGACAAGTGCAAAAATCACGTTAGGCAACCAGGCGCCGGCGAACGGGGAAATCCACAGCGTTGTGACCAGAAACTCACAGGCAACGTTGAGGACATAGTAGACGATCACGACAATGACCCCGACGGCAAATCCACCGATGCTGCCCGATCGTTTCGACACGATGCCGACCGGAACGCCCAAGATGCAGAACACCAGGGAGGCCGCCGGGAAGGCCAGATCTTTATAGTATTCCATCAAACGCCGCAGCGCGTTGGTATCCGTCCAGCCGGAGCTCTCCAGTTTGGCTCGAATCACCTCCATCGGGGTGCGTTCCTCGGCGCCGTAGAGGCTCGCGCTGACGTTGAGTTTGAGATCGTAGGCGGTAAAAGAAATCTTCTGGTACTCCTCGGCATTTTGGGGCCGGCTATGGATGACGCCGTTCGTGAGCCGCAGCGCCACCTGACTGCTCGCGGGGTCGGTCATGACCTGATACTGCTGCGCGACGATGATGCGTGGATCAGCGGGATTGCGCTCGTCGGCCACGAAAATACCCTTGGTGTCCTGCCCCTGCTGCGCATCGGGCACATAGATCACCATTTTAGGAATGGCCTCATTGAACACGCCGCGATCGAGTTCCAGGACGAGTTCATCGCGCAAGAGATTGAGCGCCACTTTCTTGAGATTCACATTGCTCCAGGGCTGTCCCCACTGCGCCATGACCATGGTCAGGCCGCAGACCAGCGCGGCAAAGAGAAACACGGAGTGGGAGAGCCGCAACAAACTGAATCCGGCGGCACGCATCGCAACGAGTTCTTTGTCGAGGGACAAGCGGCCGAAGGCTGTGATGGAGGCAATGATGCCGGCGATGGGCAACGTGAGGACCAGAAACGAGGGGAGCAAGTGGGCGAACACTTTCAGGACCGACAGGAACCCGATCCCTTTCGTCACCAGGAGTTCCACCAGTCGCAGGAGCTCCTTGGTCAGCATTACGAAACAGAGCGCAGCCAAGCTGATGCAAAACGGAGAGAGGAGCTCCCGGAAAATATAGCGATCAAGGATGGTATGCAGCACGAGGGCGGTCGAAATCCTACATCGAAGTCTATAATTTCCGCACTATAGAAGAGTCTGCAGGGCTTGTAAACAGATCAGATCCCAGGTTTTCAAAACTATCCGCTTGACAAGATTTTCACCCCATGGTACATCGCTGCGCACTTTTCAGCAGGTCATGATGGGTCGGGTTGAATATTGTCTGAACTCCCCGCAAAAGCCACCGCGTTTGCATTGCTATTTCTCCTTTTATCGTCATCATTCCATGCGATTCAGCAGACGAGCTGACGCGCTCAATATAGTTGTGCGTTAAGGAAAGGAGGACCGTGTGAAGACTAAAGGGACAGTGAAATGGTTCAATGATCGTAAGGGGTTCGGATTTATCCGGCTTGATGGCGGGGATGATGTGTTCGTGCATTATTCCGCCCTGCAGGGGGATGGATTCAAGACGCTCAAAGAGGGTGAGAACGTCGAGTTCGATATCGTGCAAGGGGCCAAAGGCCCTCAAGCGGCGAACGTCTTGAAGGATCTTGCCACGGCTTCCTAAATAACTAAGTTACGCATATCCGCGGCCCCTCTGTTGTATGGAAGGGCCGCGGACTTTTCGTCGCTGAACCCCGCTCTGGATGCCGCGTTTGCGGCGTCTGGCTTTTCCCCATTTGTTTGACAAAGTATAGGCACACTGTTAGCGTGGACTCTCAACGTCGGGGTGAGGAGTCTTCTTGGCTGTCGATCGCCGAACAGTGCTTCAGAACGCGCAATTGTTCGCCTCCAAAGGCCAGTACGATGCTGCGATCGCCGAATGGCGAAAGCTGACCACTGACTCTCCTGCAGACGGCACTATTTTTAACTCCATCGGCGACCTCCAGCTCCGGCGCAATGCCAACGGGGACGCGGTCACTGCGTTTCTTCAAGCCGCCACCGCCTTTCGCGCCGAAGGGTCCGTCCTCAAGGCCATCGCAGCCTACAAAAAAATTCTCAAGGTCGATCCCGCGCGGATGGATATTTACCGTCACCTTGGCGATTTGAATGCCGAGCGGGGCTTGCTGAGCAGCGCCGTTCAAGATTATCTGACCTTAGGCAAGCACTATCTGAAGGAGGGCCGGAGCAAAGAGGCCCTCGAAGTCTATCGTAAGATCGTCTCGCAAGACCCTTCAAACCTGGATGCGCAGCAGCGCGTGGCTGAACTCTGTGTCCAGGAAAACTTAGTGGATGAAGCCATTCGGGTGTACCTCCAGCTTGGTCGTGAGCGTTCGGCCTCGCAGCGCTACATCGAAGCCAAGGAGGCCTATGCGGCGGCGCTTCGCCTGGATCCGCTGAACGCTGAAGCGAAGGAAATTATCGAGATGATTGAGGCGGGCGGCGGCGCACCCGTCAATGTGGCCCGTGCGGCCAAACCGGCTACGGCAACGGCCAAAGCGGGCGAGGGCTGCGATCTCATGGCAGAAGCGACCCGCCGGATCGAAGAAGGGCAATATGCGGGCGCCGAAGCCATGCTGACGCAACTCTTAAGCCGAGAACCGGGAAACCCTGAGATTTGTCAGCTCCTCGCGCGGTTGCATCTGTTGCAGAATAATCTTCGAGTGGCGCTCGGTGAATATCGATTCTTGGCCGGGGCGGCGCTTCGCGCGCAAGACTACGCCATGGCCGAGTCTCTCGTCGCGGAATATCTCAAAGTCGAACCGTCGTCGGTGCCGATGTTGGAACTGCTCGGGGAGCTGTACCAAGAAAAAGGAGATCCCGTCACGGCGGCTCAGCATTTCGGCAAGGCCGTGGAGATCTTGCTGGAACATCCGGAACCAGGCATGCCCACGCTTCCGGCTGAACTGTTTGAGAAGGTTCAAGCACTGGCCCCAGGCAGTGCCATCGCTCGCAAGCTGACGCCATCTTTCAATCTCAATCCCGGCGCAGCCACTTCGATAACTGAGCCAGAGCCAAGCGAGCCGATGATGGTCCCAGCGGAGTCCGTCGCACCCATGCCGGCTGCGACGCCGATTTTCATGAAGCCGGCTGCAGAGATGCCGTTCAAGCTACGGGATTCATCGACGGTGTCCGCTCCGATCGATCCGACTCCTCCGCCAACGCCTCTCGTCGAACCAACCCCTGCGTCGGCTCCACCGGCAGCAGCTCCGCAGGCGCACGTCTCTCCCGTTTCGCGCATCGTTCCCGTTGAGGCCTCGCCTGCCGTCGTCATGCCGCCCGCCGACAATGTCGATGCGGAAACCCGGTATGCTCTGGGCATGGCCTACAAAGACATGGGCTTGTTGGAAGAGGCGAAAGAAGAATTCCTCCTCTCGATGAAGGACTCAGGGTTCTTTGTCGATTCATGCCTCATGATGGGGCTGTGCGTAAAAGAACAAGGACAGTCTGATCAAGCAGTTCAATTACTCGAAAAGCTCATCGCTGATTCACGCTGTCGAGGCGGAAATGCGCAGCTCGTGCGGTATGAACTCGGATTGCTGTACGAGAAGATGGGGTCGCGCGATCGTGCAATCGCCATGTACCAATCCATTCCCTCTTTCCATGATGTCCCCCGCCGACTTGAATCTCTGCGTAACCACTCCAATGGAGTGGCTCATCCCGAGTTCTCCGATTCTAAGCCGCCGACCCCAGTGCCGCTTGCCGGCCACTAGTCCGCCGGCCCATCGAATTTCGACTCCCGATGTCATTGATGCAGTAAGACCAGTCTCTGGGCGTTACGCGCGCGTGAGCGTCACCTGATTGGGCGCCGGTACACCCGCGAACACCGCAGCAATATTCTCCAGGCAGATCATTCCCATGCGCACCCTTGTCGCGAGTGTGGCGGAGCCGAGATGTGGCAATAGCACGACTTGGCGAAGCTCTCGCAAGCTGGGGTGAAACGCCGGTTCCTGTTCGAAGACATCGAGGCCGGCGCCGGCGAGTCGGCGTTGCAGTAAGGCGCTGACGAGCGCGGCTTCATCCACGACCGGACCGCGCGACGTGTTGATCAGAAAGGCGGTCGGCTTCATGAGCGCCAATTGGGCGGGACCAATCAGATGGTGGGTATCGGCGGTGAGCGGCACATGGAGGCTGACAAAATCCGAGTCACGCAGCAGATCAACGAACGCGCGCCGTTCCCACGGGGCGACCAGCCGATCCGGAGTAGGGGCCGTTCGTGAGCTGTAACCGATGCGCATGTTGAAACCGGCGGCGCGATGCGCCACGGCTTGGCCGATTCGTCCCATGCCGACAATTCCCAGCACTTTCCCGGAGACATCCGCCCCCAGCATTTGAGTCGGAGCCCAGCCGGGCCAAGACCCCGACCGTACGTACGCGTCACCTTCCGCCACGCGCCGCGCGACCGCCAACATCAAGGCCCAGGTGAGATCGGCG
>JBDTWG010000270.1:0-5238 GCA_040006855.1 Nitrospira sp. | reverse complement strand
TGAACTAATTAACAAAGCCTGGACAAATCTTGACTCAAGCCCTTCCATGTGTAGGACAATCCATGCATATGCCGTCTGGGTGCGCAGCCTGACCAGGCTAGGAATCATCTAGGGCCTTTTAGGAGTGCCTACCTCTTTCCTTGAGTCGATGGGTATGCCAGGCAGTAAGCCCCACAAATAAAACAAAGGTTACGACGACCACAATGAACGTGATTATGATGGTGTCAATGGTATCGATGTTCAGGTCAACCATTGGACATCCTCAGTCCGGACCATTGCCCTAGATGGTCTTGAAGGTTGGTTTGCCGGGCTCCAAGAATATTTCCACCTTGCCCGAGGAACATCACTTCTGTTTTGTCGCCACGGACAGTGCATGTCTCTCTTGTATGTATGGTTATCCATACACTAAGGGGGAGGACGTAGCCTGTCAAGGTGGTTAAACCTGACGAAATGAAGACCCGAGCCTAAATGTGTGGGAAGGGTCAGATTTGTGGCGAGCAACTGCGGGAAATGATTCCGCTGGCGAAGTTAGCGAAGGTCCCGCGTCCGCTTCTGGGGAAAGTTGACGGTATTTGGGGGGCAGCCTAGTGAAGTGTCAGAACCTTGAAGGGATACCGGGTTCAGTGGGAATTGCCGATCCTCTCAGCTATGGCCATTTCTAATGGGTAAGAGGCCAAAGATTGCTGGACACCAAGTTACATCTCGTCTTGGATCGCCGCCTTTACTTTGGCCTTCATCTCCGGCGTGACCTCCCCAATTCCATGCCGTTTGGCGTGTTCTGCGGCATTCTTCAAGACTTCCTCTTCGGTCTGACCACGGACCACATGCTTACAGCCCGACGACGGGTCAACTTTGGCACATTCCACGATTTTCCCCATGACAGCCTCCTTTAATAATCAACCTGCGAAGGATTCTCCGCAAAATCCACGATGGAGTCAATGAGCTTTTTATCGCCGGTTGTACGGCCTCAGTGTAATAGGTGGTCAAGTTGAGACAGGAGGCGGCCGATAACGGGGGGGCACCAACAGCCGCGCTCTTGCAGATGATGCTTCGTTTCCCAAGAAAAACAAATCCCACAGCCCCTGTCATTCTCCTTCTGGATGGAGATCGTGATTTGTTAGCAGACTGCGTGATGCCGCTTGCCCAGGCCGGGTATGAGGTGCTGACGGCGGTCGATAGTCAGGAACTTCGATACTTATGCGAACTCTATCCCAGCCCGATTGATGTCTTTGTCCTGGATATTCCCCTTGAGCGTGATGTCTCCCTAGAGCGTCTGTTGCCACGCCAGTATGGAAATAAGATGGTCTCCCTCATCCGGGTTACGCGGCCTACGAGTGCCATCCTCCCGACCTCGGTCACGCCGACCTGGAAACTCAGTCGCCATCGACTTGGCGGCTTACTCTGGCAACTGCCATTTCTTCAACGTCCGTGTACGGCGCAAGATTTAGTGCACCAAATTCAGTCATTGCTCTCGACAACCCACGATTCGCCGCTGCCGCCTCCCATGCACTTACGACAGGGTGCATGACTCCTCCCCCCGCCGAAATCGGACCGGACCATGACGGTGCATCTTCTATGATGAATTCGGGCTTGCCTTCATAGAATCTTTGACCCAGACTGGCGATTTTGTTATACGTTCCGAACATTCCATTACATTGCAGGGGAGTACACGAAGCACAGTCGCGAGACAGTGAGAAAGAAAACCGGAAAACGTCAAAGGTTGGAGCCAAGAAGCCCACTAACCGGGCAGGAGGTAAGCCCGTCTGCCACCAAGGCCCAAGCACTCACATTTCGAGAATGGGCGGAGGTTTATCTGGATTTGGAAGAAGTGAAGAAGCTCAACTCCTATGTGGATCGTAAGCTAAAAGTCAGAAACCTGGTTGAGTTTTTTAGGGATACCCCTTTGATCGCTATTACTCCTGAGGATGCAGCCCGATACCGGAATGCGCGAGTTCAGTATAAACGAATCTCATGCCCTGAGTGTGGCGAAAAGGTATCCCGTAGTGTGTGCCATTGTGGTTGGGAGAGAGAAGACGTGGGGATGCCAGCGAGTATGCAGACTATCAACCATGACCATACGGCCCTGGCGCATATGTTCAATGTTGCCAAAAGCCATCGGTTTAGATTGTTGCTGGACAATCCAGCATCCCACATCGGAAAGCCCGACGCAAAAAATGAGCGCGACCGGATCGCTACTTCCGAAGAGTGGGAACGTATTCAGTCTGTGGCTGCCCCACATTTAAAACGATTCTTAACGCTAGCCTATAGCGTCGGGCCTCGGCGAGGGGAGTTGCTCAAGTTGGAATGGCCTGATGTCGATTTGAAGCGTAAGGAATTTACGTTGCGGCACACGAAAAACGGGGAGACGCGGACTGTCCCGATGACCCCAAGCGTGTATGAAGTATTCCTTCAACTGTGGACGGAACGTCGCCTAGACACTTATCGCGTGTTCCTGTATAAAGGAAAGCCATGGAAGAATCCCCGGACTGCCTTCGCCGCCGCCTGTCGCCGGGCTGGGATCAAGTGCGGACGAAAGGGTGGGGGATTGACGCTGCATGACTTTCGGCACACGGCTAGTACAAATTTGAGACGGGCCGGTGTAGACACCATGACAGCCATGAAGATTGTCGGACACAAGAGCGAGCAGATGCATCGGCGGTACAACACCATTGAGCCAGCAGACCTCCATGAAGCTGCCGCAAAGCTCCATCGGTTCGCGGCTAACACGCTAATAACACCTCCCGTTCTGAGCCTGGTCAGTCATCTGCAAGTGGTGGAAATCATTCAGTCGGGGCGTAGCGCAGCCCGGTAGCGCGCCTGCTTTGGGAGCAGGATGTCGGAGGTTCAAATCCTCTCGCCCCGACCAACAACTTCAACGGTTGTATTAAATATCGGTTTTGGATTCCTCTTTTGGGTCACTGCGGGGGTCACAAGATCGCCTATCTGTTTCGCAGAATTCACTTCGCTACTGACTTTTTCCCCATTCATTTCACAACGCTTTTCACAACAGTGTGCCAAAACCTCGCTTAGCTTCGATCGATTGCATCGTCTTGACAGGAAGAAAATCCATGAGAGGGTGGACTATGAGTCTTTTTCTCAGGGAGGAATTTATATGTACACAGCAGCGCGTAGAGAATTCTGGAGAGAGCTTTTTGAGCAAGGACTAGATGATCCGTTTATCTTCGCCATGGATGCAGCCGTGTACGGCGACTTTCCAAGGGGTCGACGGAAAGAAATCCGGCGATGTAGGAGCAGGTATATTCGCAAAAAACGCGAAACGATTTTAAGAGGTATCGGGCTTCTGAAGTAACATGGCCGTGCAGCTGATCGATGCGCAGTTTTCATCAGCCGCCGACTGATTTGACCGCCCCGGAGGATGAAGTGAGACGTAAGAATGGCTCGCGTTGCGACAGGCCCATCGCAAGTTTTTTATCCCTGGCTCTGTTGGTCCTACCGATCTCTAGCTGTGGCTATGGACGGAATCAATTGTCGGAGCTTCGCAAGGAATCACTAACGCTCTCACAACAGTCTGGAAATCGTGCGTTATCCGCGGAAGGACGCCTACGAATCGCCCACGAACTTTTTGAACATAGACGGAGCTACGAATCCATCATTCACCATCCGTCTGCTGTGGCCAACGATCAGCAAGAGGCTCGGGTCCTACAACGATCCGATGCCGATACATCCGGGACGGCCATGCAGGCGATCGCGGAGGAACATTTGGTTAATGGGGAAACAGACAAGGCACGTGCGATTTATTATTCCATCGTGACCCTGTTCGCTGAGGGGGAATATGCCTCAACCCGGAAAGCTGCAGAAAGCCGACTACAAGAATTGGACGAGAAGGAACGACGCAAACAGTCGCTTAGATGACTGTCCCATTTGGGTTCTCGTGTAGGCTATCCGGAGGGCTATTTTATTGTTCATCCCGCTCCATTCCCTGCCGCCCGGAGTTAGGATCCAGGCGCGAGCGGTTGAGTACATGGAGCCTTGTTTCAGAAGTAACTGCTTCTCCCTGCCCCCCATGCCTCTCCACCGCGTCCTGCATCTTCTGCATGTACGGCCCGGCAAGCTGACAAGGCCGACTGAAAGGCCATACTGGCCGCAGCGAACTCCTTCACCGTCACTTTCTCTGGATCGAGTAATTCAATCCGGGCACAGGCATTCCCGATCTTGCCGACTGCGGTCCGGATCTGCTCACAGACTTTCTGCATATCGGCAATAAAGGCCGGCGACACGTGCTCATTCGGCGCATTTCATCTTGGTAACAAGGCGGGGGGTGCATGTGGCAGGCCTGGCCATTGAGGTGTGAATAGCTGGTCGACCGGTTCCCTTTTGCCATAGGGGGCCACGCCGACAGACCCAGGGGGTCTATCTTAGCCAGGCGGAACAGAAATCTCCCTTCAGCCGTTCCGGTTTTCCTCACTGTCATCCCGGTGTCTCTGCGTGGATGCCCGTATCATCCCATTGCTACAACTGCATGGTTTTGTTGGGCTTGTTGCGTGGCCTGGCGCCCTGTATTCCATGGCTAAATATCTAATCGGCCTTGGGAGCAGGATGTCGGAGGTTCAAATCCTCTCGCCCCGACCAATCACTCTCCTGAGCCTGTCTGGAATTTTTTTCCGAAATCCTTGTGAGGTGCGCCGAACGTCTTTGACGGAGCCGTTTGGCTTTCTCGTGCGGCTGCGTTTTCTTCAGGTTAATTCCGGAGTATTTTTGCATAAGTGGTGGAATAGGCGCAGACTCTGTGACTAACTATGATTCAGTCGCGCTGCGGTCTTGCCAAGGAATTTCCGTCTGTCGGGTGTGATGCCCCCAGTGCCTGAGCGACCCTGTACCCCGTTACGAATCACTAATCTCGTATACCCACCCGATTCCCTGATCACCCGCCCTTAATAATTGGTTGGGGGTAGGCAGTGTTGCGGTACTAGGTCATCTCCTAGGTTCTAGGAATGTGCCAAGACGATACAATGCGCCGTCCTATGATAGTCGTACCCTCAAAGGGCGGTGTCTAGTAGGTTCTCAGCACTTGTAACGCGCATACAGGATTGCGAAGTCGGCCGAGAAAGGCACCATTTGAACGAGGTACTATGGGAATAAACATGATCGCTCTAACAGGATTCATTGGTGATACTATGAAAAAAACACGTCTCCCTCACTGGACCATCAGAATTGGTGTCGTTCTGTGTGGCCTCTTATTAGGGAGCGTTGCTCCATGGGTTGTCGCTGCAGGAGAGG
>JBDTWG010000269.1:0-5265 GCA_040006855.1 Nitrospira sp. | reverse complement strand
TGAGGCCTTCGGCATAGGCCGCCATGATGCCGTACTCGATTCCGTTATGGACCATTTTCACGAAGTGTCCTGCACCGATCGGGCCGCAATGCAGGTAGCCACGCTCGTCGTGACCGGCCGTGCCTGTCCGGCCAGGAGTGCGGGGTGCTGCCTCGACTCCCGGCGCGATGGTGCTAAATATCGGGTCCAGATGGTTGACGATTTTTTCCTCTCCGCCGATCATCAAACAGTAGCCGCGTTCGAGTCCGAAGACTCCGCCGCTCGTGCCGCAGTCGACATAGTGAATGCCTTGGCTTTTGAGAGCCTTCGCTCGCTCAAGATCGTCGCGGTAGTACGTATTGCCGCCGTCGATGATGATATCGCCCGCCTCCATGCGCGCGGCTAGTTCCTGGACTGTCTCGCCGGCTACGCCGGCGGGCACCATCACCCAGGCCGCGCGCGGCTTGGACAGCTTTGTGATGAATTCGTCAAGTGAGGCGGCGCCCTGGACATTTTGGCCCACGAGTTTCTTTACCGCCTCGCTGTTCCTATCGTAGACCACGCAAGTGTGGCCGGCTTTCGTCAGGCGCCGGACCAGATTCGCGCCCATTCGTCCAAGACCGATCATGCCAAGTTGCATTTTGTCTCTCCTTTTTTAAAAGAATATCCGTGTTTTGTAGCTTCAACGTGGGGTTTCCAGGAGAGCCAGGGCCCGCCTGCATACGTTAGCGACGGTGAAGCCATACTCTCGCATGACCATCTCCCCTGGGGCCGATGCCCCAAAGCGATCCACGGCGAGCACATCACCATTGCTGCCGACATAGCGATACCAACCCTGTGACACCCCGGCTTCGACCGCGAGCCTCGCGCCGACCACCGGCGGCAGCACCGTGTTTCGGTACTCCTCGGACTGGGCTTCGAACAGTTCCCAACTGGGCATTGAAACGAGGCGCACCTGGACTTTTTGTTCCAGCAGTTTCTCCCGCGCCTCCACGATCAGGGCGACTTCAGAGCCGCTGGCGATCAGAATCAGATCAGGATGGCCATTCGGGGCATCGGCCAGAATGTATCCGCCGCGCTGCAGGCCATCGGCAGCCGAAAACTGTGCACGGTCGAGCGTTGGCACAGATTGTCGCGTCAGGATTAAGGCCACCGGCCGATCCCGCGTTTCGATCGCCACCCGCCAGGCCACCGCTGTCTCGTTGGCGTCGGCGGGACGGATCACGATTAGCTTGGGAATCGCCCGCAGACTGGCAATCTGCTCCACGGATTGATGGGTTGGGCCGTCCTCACCCAGTGCGAGGCTGTCATGTGTGAACACGTACACCACTTGTATCCCCATCAGTGCCGCGAGTCGGATCGGCGGGCGCATGTAATCGGAGAAGGTCAAAAACGTCGCCCCGAATGGGATGGTCCCTCCGTGCGTAGCCAGGCCGTTCAAGATCGCACCCATTGCATGCTCGCGAACCCCGAACTGGAGATTCCGGCCGGCATAGCTCCAGCCGCCGCCGGCGGATCCTTGCAGATCACCGACCGCCATGGCGGAGGGTTCAAAGTTTCCTGCATCCTTCAATTCCGTATACGTGGAGGTATTCAAGTCGGCGGAGCCGCCGATCAGGCCTGGGAGTGTCGGGCTGATCGCGTTCATGATTTTTCCCGAAGCCTCGCGAGTGGCCAGGCCTTTGCCATCGGCGGGGAATTGCGGGATGTTTGCATCCCAGCCTGGTGGTAATTCGCCTTTGATGAGTAGGCGAAGTTCGCCGGCAAGTTCCGGATATTGTGTCTCGTACGCCTCAAAGGCGGCATTCCATTCTGCTTCTGCTTGGCGGCCACGGTCAACGGCCTGGCGACAATGCTGCTCGACTTCCTCCGGCACAAGAAATGGCGGGTCAACAGGCCAATCGAGGTTCTCTTTCGTCAGCTTCACTTCTTCCTCGCCAAGGGGGGAACCATGTGCCGCAAATGTGTCTTGTTTGTGGGGAGAACCGTAGCCAAGATGAGTCCGCACGAGGATTAGTGAGGGACGCTCCGTGTCCTGACGCGCTGCATGGAGGGCGCGGTCGATGGCGTTCACGTCGTTGCCGTCGTCGACCGATTGGGTATGCCAGCCATATGCGGCAAATCGTTGGACGCGGTCCTCGGTGAACGTGAGCTGCGTGGACGCGGCGAGCGTCATCCGATTATCGTCGTACAGATAGATAAGCTTGCCGAGTTTCAAGTGCCCGGCGAGCGAGGCCGTTTCGGCCGCTACCCCTTCCATCAGATCGCCGTCACTGACCAGGGCATAAGTGAAATGACGAATGATCTCAAATCCCGGCCGATTGTAACGGGCGGCAAGATACGCCTCGGCGATGGCCATTCCCACTCCATTGCCGAATCCCTGGCCGAGGGGGCCGGTGGTGGTTTCCACGCCGGGGGTCACTCCTCTTTCGGGATGTCCGGGCGTGAGGCTGCCCCATTGGCGAAACTGTTTGAGTTGATCGAGCGGCAGATCATAACCCGTAAGATAGAGCAAACTGTAGAGCAGCATCGACCCGTGGCCGGCGGACAGAACAAATCTGTCCCGATTGAACCAGTGCGGATTAGACGGGCTATGTTGAAGAAAACGTGCCCACAGGACATAGGCCATCGGGGCGGCGCCTAACGGGAGGCCCGGGTGGCCGCTCTTGGCCTTTTGCACCGCATCCACCGACAAAAAACGAATCGTATTGATCGACAATTGATCTAACTGACTGGAACTGAAAACAGAAGTGCCTGCTTTGTTCATGGTAGGTATTCCTTATTTCGTTGAGAGGATACAAGATGACTTTTCCGAAGTCTCGCTAGCGGCCTCATTTAAGTTTTTGTGTTTGGAATTCTTTGCTCGCCTCCCCGGCTGAATTATCAGATGCGTCAGTACTGACATTTTGTGGTTGATCTCAAGGCCGGTCTTCTCGTTTTCAATTTTCAATGATGTATGGAGCTTCGATTTTCGCCGCATGGTGCATCTCTTTGACGAAGATGTCTGACATGCTTTTCTTGTTGATGACGACACGAATTCCTCCGGCTTCCGATGTCCATACATCAAGATCTCCGCGTTTACACAACTTGCTATGAAATTCTTCGTTGTTTCCCTGTCCGGATGTTCTCTCATAGGGCAGCGATCCTGTCATCATACCGGAGATCTTCTCGATATCCTCCCAACCTTTTTCCGATCTTGTCAACGCTGTTCACCACGTCAATTGCACAATGATACCTCATTATCCGGTAGCCGGTTTTGAGTTCAATGCGATGAAGAAAAGGGGTTACATGGGGGACCGGTAGAGAGTTCCAGTTCATCTCATAGGGGGGCATGTTTGGCGAAGTGGTGATTTCTTCCAGCGTCAAGACTTCCTCATAGACGTCGGGCGCATACTCCGCTTGAGGAAATGCGTGGAAGACCACATATCGGGCCTGTGGCAAGGGATGACATTTGTCCAGGATCGTGCACATGCAGGCACCTCTCCATTGTCCCGCAGCCGACCAGACTTGATTCCGAGTGTGTTTGATCATTTTCTTCGGTTTGGGAAAGACTCGAAGGTCGTCCAGCGAACGTGTAAGCGGGTGCTCCATGAGCCCTCCGATCGTTAATTCCCTTGTGGGAAAGTTTTCTCTGGCGAATCTCTGAGAGCTTTCGATTTCGGATAGATAGTCATTGCCCCGGAAGTAAGAAGAAATTTCGGCGTTGGTAAAGTGCTGTCGAGACCGCAGTCCTCCGAAATGGAAACGAATCACTGGTTCTGCAATGGCTGTGGCCTGGATCTAGAGCCGCTTCTGATGTCGAAGCCTATAGATGGTGGCCCAGATAGGAAACGGCACGACCCCGATCAACCATATGGAGCCGATCCTGAGGGCAAGCATCACGTTAGGGTTGGTTGCTCCCAGCACCATGTCATTCACGTCCTCGGGGAAGTGCACGACGACCACGAGCGTGAGATGCACCATGTGTAGAGGATCAACGTCAGTAAGCCGATAAAATGCAGGCTGCAAGCAGTTTGACGTCCGCCGAAGAGTTTCCAGTACCAAGGGAAATGGATAATGAGCGCCGGAGAGAGACAGAGCCAGGTCAGGATGATAAGCGGACCGACGAGCACGACCACGACTGCAGGGGGAAGTTGCGGTATCGGATCGCAGGAATAAAATGCGCTGTCCGGCGGGATCTGAAAAATGACAAAGATTATGGCGCTCTCCCAGGCTTGAGGAACAATCGTCCAGCTTCTCGGGATGAGTCGTCGTCATTCTCCGGTGACCGCAATGAAGATTGCGTAACGGATGCCGTTCAGAATCCAGACCGGGACAATCAGAAAATGCCAATTCCTCGCGGCCCCGAGGTTATGATGTTCTCCAGGCAGGGCCACGATGGAGCTGATATGTTCCGATTTGTCCATAGAGGTCCAGAAGCGATCCTACGGCATCACCCGCTTTTTCCGAATTTGGCCCATTTATTTCCCGGTATGGTGTCATCGTTCCAGTAGAAGTCCCGGTGTAGGCCAAAAATCTCTACGCCCTTGCGCATCAGGAGGAAAATGCAGGACAGATTGATGACATGGCCAATCCAAAACCGGAGTGGAAATCCTACCGCGTCCTGATTCATACCTCCCTCTCTCACATCTTGCGTTCATGGGTTTCTTGCGATTTCATCTCATTGTCGAAAGGGAGTTGGTTCGACAGGGATCCGGTCTCCTCGTTCTCTAATAAATGATGGGGGGGCGCTTTTCTTTGATGACTAACTTTAATCGGCTTGGTTGAAGAGGTCGCTCGGGATCGCGCGTATAGTGCGAGAAGTCCTCTGACACCTCAACCTTGCTGAGGGGAATGGAAAGGTGTTGTTTCATATGTGACACCTGAGTTTCAATCGAGAGATCGACCAATTGCTCGGTGCAGCCCGTGACTTCAGTGTTCAGGTCCTGAGCGTCCAGGAACTGCACCGTCACCCGCTCTTCCGGGTCAAGCCAGGGACTGATCGCGTTCTTTTTTTCATCGTTGGTCATGTTGGTCTTCCTCACATTTTGGACTGTAGTGGGACTATTCCTCATCAATGCCTAAATCCGCACCAAGATACCCTCGCAGAAGGTCGTGCCGGGTAAAGGTTTTCGTGACAACTCCATTTTCTTCGACACAGAGATTCAGGAGTTTCTTCTCTTTCATGATCCTGATTGCATCTTTAATCGTCGTATCATTGTGGATGAGATGAGCCTCTTTTGACATAATGTGTTGAGTGGTGACCTTCTTGAGATCCTGTGAATGATCGAGGGCTTTCAATAAATC
>JBDTWG010000268.1:0-5286 GCA_040006855.1 Nitrospira sp. | reverse complement strand
CCGTTGAGCATAAAAATGCGCATGATGCCCTTGCGGGTCGCTCCCATCGCCTTGAGGATGGCGATCTCGCGCTGCTTTTCCGTCACGATCATGGTGAGGGTACTGACGATATTGAACGAGGCCACAATGGTGATCAGCACCAACAACAGGAACATCATGGTCTTCTCAAGCTTCAGCGCCGAGAACAGATTACGATTCATCTGCATCCAATCCCTGGCCCAGAAGGAAAAGCCGAGGCTTTGTTCGATGGTGCGGGCGATATCCGCCGCGCGAAATACGTCGGTCACCTTGACCTCAATACCCGTCACGCTGGCGCCCATATTGAAAAACTTCTGGGCTTCGCCCAGTTCAATATAGGCGAGAGAGGAATCGTACTCGTACATGCCGGACTGAAAGAGGCCGACCACGACGAACTGACGGATCTTCGGTGTCATGCTGGCGCCTGTGACCGGGCCGACCGGGGACACGACATTCAACGTATCGCCGGTGAAGACCCCCAGCCGCATGGATAGTTCTTTGCCGAGAATGATGCCTGGCCGCATGGCTGTGTCGGGCCCATTGGGTTCGCGCTCCTTTTCAGGAATCGTCACCTTGATCGGGCGTGATAAGTCGTCCAGGTTACCGCCCAGAAGGTTGTGCGCCAGCTCCGTGACGGTCCCTTCGCGCGCCGGATCGATTCCTCGAAGAATGATGCCCTGGACGCCCGATGGAGAGGTCAGGAGGACTTGGCGGAAAATGAACGGGGTAGCAGCGAGCACGTCCGGGACGGCTGCGACCTTTTTCACCTGCTCCTCGTAGTCGACCATCGACTCTTTCATGCGGTCATTCACCAGGATGTGCGCCGTCGTGCCGAGAATCTTGGCCTGAATATCTTCCTTGAACCCGGTCATAATGCCGACTGTGCCGATTAGCGCCGCGACGCCAAGCGTAATGCCGGCGATGGAGACAATCGTATTGAACGAGATGGTGCGGTTGCGGCGTTTGGCGCGCAGGTAGCGCAGTCCGATAAAAATTTCGTAGGGAAGCGCCATGTCTATTTTTCAGGCCTGAGTTGTGGGAAGAGAATGACATCCCGGATGGAAGCTTGATTGGTGAAGAGCATGACGAGCCGGTCGATGCCGATGCCTTCACCGGCGGTCGGCGGCATGCCGTATTCGAGGGCGCGCAAAAAATCCTCGTCGACTCGATGGGCTTCTTCGTCACCGGCCTCATGCTGGGCCGCCTGCGCCTCGAAGCGCTCGCGTTGATCGAGAGGATCATTCAACTCGGAGAAGGCGTTCGCGATTTCACGGCCTGCAATATAGAGCTCGAAGCGATCGGTGAGCGAGGGATCCGTATCCTTCCTGCGCGCCAGCGGCGAAATCTCAATCGGGTAGTCGGTGATGAACGTCGGCTGCTGCAGACCCGGCTCGACGGTCTCCTCAAAGATGTCGTTCAGAATGCTCACCAAGGACTCTGTGGGGGATACCTCGACGCCCAGGCGTTGCGCGGCTGCGAGAGCTTCGTCGCGATTCTTGAGAACAGAGTGAGGCAGGTTATTCGCTTCTAGAATTGCTTGATGATAGGACCAACAGCGCCAGGGCGACGCGAGGTTGATCTGCGTGCCCTGATAGTCGATGGTCGTCGTGCCAAGGATGTCTTGCGCCAGTCGGCTGACGAGGGCTTCCGTTAACCGGATCAAGTCCTGATAGTCGGCATACGAGACGTAAAACTCCAGCATGGTGAACTCGGGATTGTGAATCGTCGAGATTCCCTCGTTCCGGAAGTTGCGGTTGATCTCGAACACGCGCGGAAAGCCGCCGACGATCAGCCGCTTCAGGTACAATTCCGGCGCGATGCGAAGATAGAGGTCTGTCCCCAGTGCGTTGTGATGGGTGACAAAAGGCTTGGCGGCCGCTCCGCCGGGAATCGGATGCATCATCGGCGTTTCCACTTCCAAGAATCCGCGTTCGATCAGAAACGCGCGAATGCCCGAAATGATGCGACTCCGTAATGCGAAAATCTGATGGACTTGAGGATTGGCGATCAGATCGACGTACCGCTGCCGGTACCGAGTCTCGACGTCGGTGAGGCCGTGCCATTTTTCCGGCAAGGGACGAAGCGCTTTGCTGAGGAAGGTGAGCGTCTTGACCTCGACCGTAAACTCGTTGGTCTTCGTGCGAAACAGGATGCCGGTGACCCCGATCCAGTCCCCGAGATCCAGCCCTTCCGAAATGTGGTGGGCTTGTTCACCCAGCGTATCTTTCTTGAGATAGACCTGCAGCCGGTCTGATCCGTCTTGCAGGACCGCGAAGGCCGCTTTGCCGAACCGCCGCAGTCCGACCACGCGCCCGGCAATCGTACAGCCGATCTGTTCCTGCTCGAGCACCTCTTTGGATTTGTCGCCATGCAAGCGGACGAGTTCTCCTGCGTGATCTTTGACTTCAAAGCGTGTGCCGTAGGGCTGCACACCGAGCTGCCGGAGCTGATCGAGTTTCTTGATGCGTTGTTGTCGCTGATCGTTGATTTCATCCATCGGTATAGTCGTTCGTCCCTCGTCGTTCATCTCTTGTAACTCGCGCACGACGCTTCGCGAGATACGCGTCACGTGTCGTCTCTTGGGGGCTAGAGGTCGTCGTCCTTCATGGCCACCGGTTCCGGGGCCTTGCCGCCCGTCAGTTTTTTCTGAAGATAGGCCTGGATGAAACCGTCCAGTTCACCATCCATGACGGCGGAGACCTGACCGACCTCGTAGCCTGTCCGGTGATCTTTTACCATCTGGTAGGGCTGGAATACGTACGAACGAATCTGACTGCCCCAGGCGATGTCTTTCTTCTCACCGACGATGGCATTGAATTCGGCTTCTTTTTTGCGCTGTTCCACTTCAAACAAACGGGCCTTCAAAATCTTCATCGCCCCGTTGCGATTCTGCAGTTGTGACCGTTCGTTCTGGCATTGCACCACGATATTCGTGGGGATGTGGGTGATGCGAATGGCGGTCTCGACCTTGTTCACGTTCTGACCACCGGCGCCACCGGCCCGAAACGTGTCGATCCTGAGGTCTTTATCATCGATCACTACCTGGACATCGTCGTCGAGTTCGGGATACACGAAGACCGACGCAAACGATGTATGGCGCCGCTTGTTCGCATCGAACGGGGAGATGCGCACCAGGCGATGCACCCCGGCTTCAGCCTTGAGGTAGCCGTAGGCATAGGGGCCGGCCACGGACAGGGTCGCACTCTTAATGCCGGCCTCGTCTCCGGCGAGGAGATCAAGCGTTTCGACCTTGAAGCCCTTTCGCTCGGCCCAGCGCACATACATGCGTAGGAGCATCTGTGCCCAGTCTTGGGACTCCGTCCCACCGGCGCCTGGATGAATCGCAAAGATTGCATTGCTGGAATCTAGCTCACCAGACAGCAGCAGCTCAATACGGAACTGGGCGACGGCCTTCTCAAATTGGGTGAGCTCGCCGGTGAGTTCCTGTTCCAGTCCCGCGTCGCCTGATTCCATCGCCAGCTCGAGCAGCGCTTCAATGTCGCTCTGTCGACGCTCGGTCTCTCGCCAGCGGCTCAACTCTCGATCGAGGGTTGCTTTGCGGCGATTGACCTTGGCGGCAGCCTGGGTGTCTTTCCAGAAGTCCGGTTGGGCGGTCTTGGCATCGATGTCGTTGAGTTCAGCGGTCATCCGAGCCAGGTCAAAGATGCCCCCGTAATTGAGCTAACTGCTCTCCGAGAGTGCGAACACGGGTCGGGACATCTTCTAACATGGCACGTTCCTTTCTTCGATCAGGCTGGTCGACCGGCCGGCTCACCACCGGCGGGTTCTGTGTCGTGTGAGAAATAGCCGGTCAGGCACAAAAGCGCGGTGAGTATAGCACAGGCATACGCAAAGAGATCACCGTATTGCGCGTAAAAGGTCCGTTGATGGCCGATGCTGACCGTCGCCTTCATGGCCTCTTGGGTGAAGATCGAAGACTGTTCCGCAATGTGCCCATAGGGGTCGATGAAGCCGGAGATGCCTGTGTTCGCAGCCCGCGCGAAGGCGACGCGATTTTCCACTGCGCGAAACACCACCATGCCAAAATGTTGATAGGGTGCTGATGAGGGACCGAACCAGGCATCGTTGGTAATCGTGACCATGAATTCTGCGCCGTTTGCTGCAAATTGTCGCACGAGGTTGGGGAAAATGACTTCGTAGCAGATCACGACACCGAATTTTACGTGAAAATCAGGGACGGTGGATGCCGCCACCATCGGGGGCACCTTCTCCCGCGGTTTGAACATCAACAACGTCGACCCCGGACCGGCCTCAAAATCACCGATCCCTTCCACCAGTTTGTCGAGGAAGAACAGCAAGGAGTGGTGGAACGGAATGTATTCGCCGAAGGGGACGAGATGTTGTTTGTCATAGCGGCCGAGGATTTGACCGTCCGTCGCGAGCAGATAGGCGCTGTTCAGCAAAAACGGGCGGCCGTTGGGATATCGTCGTAACGCCGGACTGCCGAAGAGCAAGGGCGCGCCGGCCCGGCGCGCCATGTCGTTCACGAGAGCCCGATACTGCGGTTCCATTTCAAAGACGAAGGGGGTGGCAGCTTCTGGCCAGACTATGAGATCAAGGTCATCACCCAATCCGGCGGTTAGACGATCGTACCGCTCCATGGTTTCCTGCCGGAAGGCGACATCCCATTTCTGGGCCTGTTCGACGTTCGGTTGCACGACCCCCACGGAGAGGGTGCGCGTGGGCGTGTGCTCTGCGGCGGTCAACAGCGTGGTGCCGTACAGCAGGGCCACGCTGAATCCGGATGCAGCGGCAACGGAGGAAGGCCAGGGAAAGGCACGAATTTGAAACCCACGATAGGCTTTGATGCTCCAGATGATCGTTTCCGCGAGCGCCGCATTCACCAGCACCAACAGGAAGGAGACGCCATAGACGCCGAAATGGTCGGCCAGTTGAATGATTGGGAGCCACTGATACTGGGAATATCCAAAGAGCGCCCATGGCAAGCCGGAGAGAAAGTAGGTACGGATCAATTCCAGTGTGACCCAGAGAAAGGGGGCGGGCAGAAAGCCCAATGTCGGGAACGCCGTTCTGATCCAGGAGAGTCCGCCGGCATAGATGGCCACATAGAGACCGAGATAGACCGTCAGCAATAACATGACCAATGCCGCGATCGGGAGCGGCACCTTCCCGTACATGTTCATCGCGGTGATGACCCAGAACATGGAGCCGGTAAAGGCGAGCGTGCCGGCGAGCCATCCAAACCGAAAGGCACGGCCTGGCGACACATATTCGACCGCAACGTGA